>CAZTYO010000007.1:0-28459 GCA_964617925.1 Candidatus Woesearchaeota archaeon | reverse complement strand
TCTTATTGTCTTGGTGCTTATGGTTGTGGAGGTCCGATTCAAGTGTGTGGTGATGGAGTTTGTGAGGATGAAGAAAATTGTTCCCAAGATCTAGTTGGTTGTCCAGACGATCAATGTTCTGAAAGAACTTGCAATGATGGTTGTGATTCTTTTTCTGTTATTCATGGTGAAGATCCAAATGAAAATGCATATTATGATTGTAGTTTTCCTTATAATTGTAATGGGGGAAATTGTGAACCAATTAGTTGTGATTTAATTGATTGTTATAGTAAAATATATGGTACTCTCTTTCCACCTGCTACTCCTGCTATGAAATGTAATAGTGCTCAGAATAATATCTGTTGTAAGGGGCAAACTAGTAGTGGCGCCCCTATCTGTACTACTTATAAATATTGTGTTAAAAATAGTGATCCTAGTTGTACAATTATTGGCAATTTAAATTCTTGTTGTAGTACTTCTGGTTGTGTTGCACAATTAGTGGATGGTGTATTTCAGAGTTGTGTTAAAACTTCTGAATGTGGTGAATGTTATCAAACTGGATGGACTCCTGGTGGACCAGTAAGTTATCATTGGACTTGTAGTTGTTAGGTATTTTCACCTAAATCGAATCTTTTTTAAGTTTTTCTTTATTCTTTTTTTTATGGAAAGTTCCATAGTTCTGGATAATGTAAACAAAAGTTATTCCCTAAGGGATTACGAATTACATGTTTTGCAAGATATCTCTGTAGATATCAAAAAAGGAGATTTTATAGCTATTAAAGGGCCTTCCGGGGCAGGAAAAAGTACTTGGATGAACATGATAGGCAGTTTAGATGTGCCAAGTAGTGGAAATATTCTTTTAGATGGTGCAGATCTTTCAAATCTTTCTGAGTCTGAATTGGCAGTATTAAGGGGAAAAAAGATAGGTTTTGTATTTCAAAATTTTAATTTAATTCCAAATTTAAGTGCATTTGATAATATTTCTTTACCCTTAATTTTTCAAGATATTGAGAAAGATAAGAGAAAAGAAATAACTAATGAAATTTTAGAAAAAGTTGGTTTAACAAAGAGATCAAGTCATAAACCTTCTGAATTATCTGGTGGAGAAAGACAAAGGGTTGCAATTGCTAGGGCTTTGGTTAATAATCCAGAAATAATTTTGGCAGATGAACCTACTGGAAATCTAGATTCTAAAACTGGAAAAGAGATTATGAATTTGTTAATTAATTTGAATAAAGAAGGAAAAACTTTGATAGTTATTACTCATGATGATAATATAGCAAAACTTGCAAAAAGGGTGGTAAAACTTAAGGATGGAAAAATAATAAAATGAAAAAAATAATTTCAATACTTTTATTGATACTTTTGTTTGCTAACTTTACTAGTGCATTTAACATAGTATCTGTAATTTCTGGTGATTTTGTACCCGGAGAAGAAGGATTAATAAGTTTAGAAATAGAAAATGAACACGATTTTGATATAAGAGAGATAAATATCATGTTGGATTTGTCTGAAGAAAATTTACCTATCGCGCCTGTTGATTCTAGTGCTAGTGTATTTGTAGATGAAATTGAAGAAGGTGATGATGATTTAGTCCAGTTTAATATTATTATTTTGCCTGAAGCTAATCTAGGAGTTTATAGAATTCCAATTCTTATTACTTATATTAATTTAAATGAAACTCTGTATGAAAGAGAAGAAATGATAAGTTTAAGTGTTGAAAGTGAACCAAAACTTTCTTTGAGGGTTGATGAACCTGATTTTATTGTTGGAGAATTTGCAGATATTTCAATTGGCATAATAAATGAAGGTTTTTCTGATGTTAAATTTTTAAAAGTTAAAATTGGAGAAAGTGATTTCTTTGAAGTTTTATCTAATAATGAAATATATATTGGAGAACTAAATTCTGATGATTTTGATAGGGCTGAATTTAAAATTATGTTAAAGGATCCGATGAATTCAATCAATGTTCCAATAAGTTTAGAATATTATGATGAATCTAATCAATTTTATACTTTTGGAGATACATTAAGATTGAATGTTTATTCAGAAAATGAAGCTAAATCGCTTGGATTGATAGAAGATAAACAAAATTATTGGTGGATTCTTGTTGTTGTTTTAGGTTTATTCTTTATATTTAGAAAAATTAAGAAGAAAAGAAAAAGATGATTTTTGATTATTTTATTTTTGCCTTGAAAGGAATAAAGCAAAGAAGAATGAGGTCCTGGTTAACTATGATTGGAATCTTTATAGGTATAGCTGCAGTTGTTTCTTTAATATCTTTGGGACAAGGTTTAGAAAATTCTATTACTTCTCAATTTGAGGAACTTGGTTCTGATAAATTAACTTTGCTTGGGAAAGCAGGTTCGATTGTTTCTCCTGCTGCTTCTTCATTATCTGGAAATCCAATAACTGAAAATGATTTGAGAATTGTTGAAAGTGTTTCTGGAGTTGATTATGTTGTTTCAATGTTGATGAGTTCTTCTGAAGTTGTGTACAGGGATGAATCTAAAAATTTACTTGTTTATGGTTTGCCTCCTGAAGAATCTAATGATGCTTTTGGTGGAATGAGTTCATGGATGGCAGAAGAAGGAAGATTGTTAGAAGGATCAGATAAATATAAAATTTTTATTGGAGATGGGATAGCTCATGATACTTTTGATGATGATCTTAAAGTTAGAGATAAATTAGAAATTAATGGAGTAAATTTTAAGATTGTTGGAATTTTAAATAAAGTTGGAGGTCCGGATGATTATTCTATTTATCTTCCTTTAGATGTTTTAAGAAATCTTATTGATGAACAAGGAGTTGTTTCTATGGCCACGATAGTTGTTAGAGATGGTTTTGATCCCGAATTAGTTTCTTTGGAAATTGAAGAGGCCTTGTATGATTTTAGAAATGAAGATGAAGAATCTGCAAGCTTTGCTTTGTCAACTTCTGGTGATTTATTGGCTGCTATTGGAGATATTCTTGGAATTGTTCAATGGATCTTAGTTGGTATTGCTGGAATTTCTTTGCTTGTTGGAGGAGTTGGAATAATGAATACTATGTATACTTCTGTTGTTGAGAGGACTAAAGATATTGGTATTATGAAAGCAATTGGTGCAAGAAATTCTGATATTTTAATTATTTTTTTGATTGAATCTGGATTATTGGGTTTGTTCGGTGGAGTAATTGGAGTGTTAATTGGAGTTGGAATAAGTAAGGGAGTTGAGTTTGTTGCTTATCAACAGTTAGGGATTGATTTGTTAAAAGTTGCAATTGATCCTGAATTGATTATTGGTGCTTTAATCTTTTCTTTTGTTGTTGGTTCTATTTCTGGAGTTTTTCCCGCTAGGAAGGCAGCTAAGATGAAACCAGTTGATGCCTTAAGATATGGGTAGAAATCTTTTTATAGTCATAGTTTGTATTTATTTATATGAAAAGAGGTTTAGGGATAGTATTAGTCTTATTATTTTGTATGAGTTCTTTTAGTATTGCTAAAGATGTTGGTGTTGAAGAAGTTAATAGAGAAATTTTAAATGTCGGAGATACTTTAAGAGAAGAAGTTGATGAAGGCGTAACTAGATATGTTCGAGGAATGGGATTAGTTGCTAGTATTAAAGAAAATGAAATTAATTATTATCATTCTGATTTTATGGATAATAATAGGATTATCACTAATTCCGAAGGAGTGCCGATTGAAGAGTCTTTATCTCTACCTTTTGGTCAGCTTATTGTTAATTCTGGAATTAGATATTCTTTTGCAACTGGAAAAGAATTAGATTCTAGTGATTTGTATTATTTTGGAGCTAGATATTATGATTCTAATTTGGGAAGGTTTACAAGTGTTGATCCACTTTCTGATAATCATGCTTATGTTTATGTAAATAATAATCCTTTATATTATGTTGATCCAAGTGGTATGGATGAAGAAGTTCAACAAGAAATGAATTGGTTTGAAAAAACTATAGATTTCTTTTTAGGTTTTATTAGAATGGACAGAGAGTCTAGAAGTGTAAGACGCGAACGTAAGGTAGATGAATTTGAAGATTATCTTATGTCTCATGTTTTTGTAAATCCTGATGATGGATCTAGTAAAAGAAGAACTTTCAATTCCATGGTAAAACAGATGGATAAAGAAGATGTTGATGTTTTTTGGTATTCTGGAGATTCAGAATTTATTACTGAAGCTTTAAATAATTTAATTCAAAATGGGTTAGTTGAACATGGGTGGTCTGAGATTGGAATTAGAGAAAGTAAAGTTGGAGAATGGTTGAATGGTGAAATATCTGATGAAGAATTATATTATGGAGGGAATGAATATTATGCTCTTGTTCAATATGAAGAAATTCCCGAATATACCACAGAAATAATTCATTATTCAGAACCTGCTAATTGGTTAGATGCATTACTTGTAGACTTAGGAATTAATGAAAAGAAAGGTCGTCGTGTAGAAACTAAAATTGTTCCTGCTCGAAGAATGAGAACACCAACTGGCTTAAATAGTGAACCACCAACAGAAAATGATTATTTTTATTTACGTGTTAATACTTTTAGAAGTATGTATCGTAGGGGACTGCTTGAAACAGATCCATTTGGGGCTGAGTAATTATAATTTTAATTCTGTAAGTGAGTATATTATTGCTTTTGGTTCTTCAATAAACCAATAATTTAATTCTTCTTTTGTTTTTGTATTGTGGTCACAGTGTTTGTCATAAATGTGATAAAGTTCATGTTTCACTATCTTTCTGTTTGCGAGTAATCCTCCTACAAATATGTGGTGATATTTTAAATCTCCCCCATATGCTGAACTTCCTGCATTGTTGTCCTTAAATTCGCATTTTATTATACTAGGGTCCATATCTAGTTTTAATGCTTCTTCGTGAACTATTTGTTCTAGTTCTTCTTGTGATTTTATTTTTTGTGAAGTAAAATTAGTTATTAAATCAGTTGCAAATAAAGTGGGATAAGCTATAGCTCCAGCTAGTAAAGTTCTTTTTATTCCTCTCTTTATTTTTGAAAATTTCATATTCTTTTTCAGATATTTTCTTTTATAAATGTGATGTTTTTTGTTATTTGATAGTAATAACATAATTTACCAAACGTTTTTATAATATGGATGTTAAAAATTGATATGAATAAAAGAGGAATATCTCCGTTAATCATTACAGTTTTATTAGTCGGATTTACTATAGTTCTTGCAGGAGTTGTTTTTTTATTTATCCAAGGTGTTTTTAATGATGGAATAGAAGACAATGCTGGAGATAGCTTTAGTTGCATTAGGGGGGTTAGTTTGAGTTATAAAGATTTCTGTATCGATAATGAAACTGTAAGATTTAATATTGAAAATAATCGGGAAGCTGTTTTAAATAATTTTATGTTTATTGTTTTTGATAATGAAGAAATTAATTCAATAAATACTTCTGTTGGTCTTGGGTCTTATGAATCCTCAAATTTCTATTTTCCTTATAATTTAACTAGGAGTTATAATAAAGTTGAAATATATCCAATTCTTTTAAGTGAAGGAAACTTATTGTCTTGTCCAGATAAATCTGTTGATATAAGTAGTTTAGATAATTGTACTGCTTCTGTTGCTAAGTGTGGAGATAATTTTGTTAATCAATTGAATGAGACTTGTGATGGTGCCGATTCAGGAACTTGTGATTCTTATTGTGTAGGATTTGGTGAAACTTATGATTCCTGTGATGATTTTGATGATGATAGTGATGGAAATTTATGTGAATGTGTTTGTTCCGGGGGTGTGCATGGAATTCATCCGATTAGTTTTGATGTTCTTGGGGGGGGATTTACTCTTGATTTTTGGTATCCTTTAATGGTAAATGTAGAAAATACTAACGATACTGATATTCATGGATTTAAAATTTTTGTTAGCGGAGATTCTGGAACTGATGAATATTTACATACTCACACTGTTTTTTCTGGAGAAATAGGCGCTGTAAATGTATTTCATAGTGCAGAAGTGGGCAATATAAATTATGTTGAATTAACTCCAGGAACTAAAAAAACTTTAATTGATGGTTCTGTTAATTGGACTTGGTATGATTTAAATAAAAAAACATATAATGGTCTTATTGATTTAACTGATTGGACTAATGTTCTTGGGTATTGGACTTTTAAGGAAGGTTCTGGATATGATTCCTATGATCTTTCTCCACATAGTTCAGTTTGTAGTGTTAATTCTACTCAAATTCCGATATGGAAAGAGGATAAATATTGTTTATTTGGTAGGTGTTATTATCTGGATGGTGCTCATGAGGGTTTGAATTGTAGTGCTCCAACCCACTTTGATGCTGAAGTTGGAGATGAACTTACTATTGAAGCAGTGATTCGACCTTGGAGAATAAATGATAGTTCTGGAGTTGCTAAGAATAGATTAATTGCTTCCAAATATTATAATGATCTTTATCAGAAAAGATCTTGGGTGTTTAGATTAGATGAAATTACTCAGAATTTATTATTTAGGATATATTGGGATGATGCAGGTACAGCAACTTGGAGAACAGTTAATGCAGATATTCCTTTTACTTTGGGTGCAATATGGAAACATGTAGTTGCTCAATATAATGGAACTGATTTTAGATTGTATGTTGATGGAGAACTGGTTGGAAATAAAAGTTGGAGTATTTCTCGCCCAATTATTGATTCTCCTGGTGTTGATGTGATGCTTGGAGATTGGGTGGAATGGAGTGGAGATACTTTTAATGGACGTATGGAATCTGTTGCAATTTATAATGAATTTATTAGTGAATCTAGAATAAAAGAACATGCAAATTCTTTATTTGGATTGGCAAATTGTCCTAGAGAAAAAAAATTAAATGAACCAGATTATTGTGAAAATTTAGAAAGTTTTGGAATAAATAATTCTGTAGATATTAATGTTGCAAATGGCAATTGGTATGTGAATAATAGTAAATATTATGGATTAAAGGAATATGTTAATTTTTCTAATCTTTCTAATTGTGATGTTGCAATCATGGCAGTTCATGGGGGTTCAATGGAAGTTGGAACAGAACAAATGGCTAGATATATTTATGAAGCTTTGAAATCTTCTGGTCAAGATGTTGCACTATGGGTTTATGGTTCGAGAAATACTGATTGTTCTATGTGTGGTTCTGGGTGTGAGGATTCTTGTCATCATGTAACTAGTGGTGCAGTTGATCCTAATTGTGATCCTTATTTGAATAAAATTTTAAGTGAATGTAAGATTGGAATTGCTTTGCATGGTTGTGACAGTGGATGCCAAGCTGGTGCGAATACTAGTTGGTTGGATCCTGTTCTGATTGGTGGAAGGTCTGATTATCAACTTAAACAATATGTTGTTAATGCTTTAACTGCCAATGTTGGTGGCTCATATTATTTAGTAAATTTTGATGATGTTCAAGATTGTAAATTTTATTTTGATGAAGTATCTTGTTATCGTGGTGCCGATCATTGTAATATAGTTAATCAATTTCCCAAATTTAATGAACTTTATGGTTTGCCTGGTATACAACTTGAAATGCCACTATCTATGCGAGTAAATGCTAGTGTACTTTTATCTGACTCAGAGTGTGATATGGCTAATCCTCCTGCAGGATGTTTTAGTAGATTCGAGAATGAGAATATTGGGGGAGATACTTTGCTTGCCTCTGAAGCTTATATTTCTGCTATTAATGATTATATAAGTTATAAGGGATGGTAGAAATGTTTTTATAGTCTCTTTTTAGTTATTTTTTAGATTAAAATGCCAATAAATGCCGGTTTCGAATTTCAAAGATTAGAAGATGATTTAGCGCATGCTGAGTCTGTTTCTGAGAAAATTAGAATCTTACAAAAGATGTTACAGGTTGGTCCCAAACATAAGGGTGCTGAAAAATTAAGAAATGGAATTAAGAAAAGGATAGTAAAATATAAGTCTTTATTAGAAAAAGAAAAAAAAGCTGCCAAGGGAAGTGGTGGCGGAATTTCTATAAAGAAAGAAGGGGCTGCACAAGTTGTTATTATTGGTGTAACAAATTCTGGTAAATCTACATTATTGAGTAAACTTACTAATGCTAAACCTTTAATTGCAGATTATGAATTTACAACTGTTTTACCGGAGATTGGAAGTTTAGATTATAATGGGGTTGTTTTACAAACTATTGAAGTTCCTGCAATAACTGAAGATTTTCTTGAAAAAGAAATGGGCCCTTCTTTCTTGAGTATAATTAGGCATTCCGATCTTATTGTTTTAGTTTATAAGGAAAAAAAGGAAATTAAATTTATAAAAAATGAATTAATGGAAGCAGGAATTCCATTCAAGGGAATATTAGTTAGTTATGATAAAGATTTAGAAAAAGTTAGGGAAGAGATTTGGAAAAATCTTAATCTTATTTATGTCTATACTAAGACTCCAGGTAAAAAGAAAGATTATCCTCCAGTTGCATTAAAGAAAGGATCAAATGTTAGAAATCTTGCTCAAGTAGTTCATAAAGATTTTATTAATAAATTTGATTTTGCAAAAATTTGGGGGAAGAGTGCAAAATTTGATGCACAGACTGTTGGTCTTAATCATGTTTTAAAAGAGGGAGACATAATTGAATTGCATTTAAAATGAGAGATAAATTTACTAATCGGGCATACCTTGAAGGATATTTAGCTAGGAGCATATTCAAATTAAAAAGCATTGATAATAAGTTTAAAGTATTAAAAAAAGGAGATATTGTCTTAGATCTCGGTGCTTCACCTGGGAGTTGGAGTCAGTATGTTTTAGAAAAAGGAGGCAAAGTTGATTCAGTAGACATAGATAGATTAAAAGTAAAAAATGTTAATTTTATTAAAGCTGATTTTTTGAAAGATTCAATATTTGAAAAAATAAAGTCAAGATATGATGCAGTTCTTAGTGATGCTGCTCCAAATACAACTGGAATATTTGATACCGATAATTATAGATCTTTTGAACTTAGTTCTAGGGCATTAGTAATTGCTAAAAAAGTTTTAAAAAAAGATGGAAAATTTGTTTGTAAAATTTTTCAAAGTACTTATTTTGAGGAATTTCATAAGGAGATGAAGAAGGTTTTCAAAGTTGTTAAAACTGTTAAACCTGAAGCTAGTAAAAAAAAGAGTAAAGAAATGTATCTTGTTGGATTTAATAAGGTTTAAATAGTTCTTTTTTTAATTAATTATATGGTGAATGAAAATATACAAATTTTGGGTCTTGAAAATTTTGATGAAAAAGAAAAAGAAAAAATGTTTAATTTAACAGAGTCTTATTATGAGAAAATTAGTAGAAATGTTCCAGGAAATTTAGTTTTGCATGCAAAGAAACATGAAAAAGATGGAAATAGGCATATGTATTCGTTTCATGCTAAAATTCAATTATCTAATAATATAATCAATGTTGATGGTACCGATTGGGTATTATCTACTGCATTACATAAAGTATTGAAAAAGGTTGAAAATAACATTGCTCACAAATTTAAAAATAAATAAGATGGAATTTAAACAAGTTATTCTAGTTAGGATGGATGTAAAGATGAGTAAAGGCAAGGTGGCTGCGCAAGTTGCTCATGCCTCTACTGAGTCCGTATTAAAAAGTGATTCGCAGAAAGTTAAAGCTTGGCGAAATAAGGGGATGAAAAAAGTTGTTTTGAAAGTTGATGGAGAAGAAGAACTTTTGAAATTTAAAAAATTGGCTGGCAGTGCTAAACTTGTTGTCGCATTAATAAGGGATGCTGGAAAAACCCAAATTGAACCAGGAACCTTAACTTGTTTAGGAGTTGGTCCAGATAAGGTTGAATTAATAGACAAAGTAACTGGTAAACTTAAAATTATGTAACTTTTTAGTGGTTACAATTAGAAAGATTTATAAGCTATTATTCTACTTAATTTATATGGTTAAAAACACTAGTAATGCTAATAGGATATATTTAAAATTAGATGAATTAGTTATCGATAGAGATTATAAAGGAGTTGGAAAAATATTTTCTACTGAGGGTTATTCTTTGGATGATGTTGCTAAAACTTATGGAGAATATTCAGAACATCATGAAGTGTATTCTTTGTATCTTGCAGAAAAAACATTAGAACAAGAAGTTTTGAGATCTGTAAATTATAAAATTCCTGGGAGAACTGAAAGTCCATTTGTTACTGGCGGAATGGCTAAAAGATGGATTATTGATTTTCATGAAATGAATAATATGGAATTGCCAAAAAGTTTTTGGAAGAAAAATGCTAAACAACTTAGGGGCATGTTGAATGGCATGATGAATTCTTATGATATTGATATAGAAGATATCGTAAAAAAATAAATTAGAAAGATTTATAAGTAGTTTATTTATCCTGATTGTTAGGACGATCATAGTGGCTTGGATACACCCGATCTCATTTCGAACTCGGAAGTTAAGCAAGCTTACGTTCCAGGTTGTACTATAATCAATTATGGGAATCCTGGAAAGTTGTCCATTTTAATTTTAAGAAAATTTTATAAGCTTAGTTTTGTGTTTTATTTCATGGATAGAAAAACTAAACTTCAAAAGATTGCGTTTGAAAGAGTTAAACAGTTATTTGAACAAGCAGATGAAGTATTTAGTAAGGATTCTAAACTTGCAAATAGATATGTCAAATTAGCTAGAAAACTTGCTATGCGAGTTAATTTACGTATGCCAAGGGGATCTAAAAGAAAATATTGTAAATACTGTTATTCTTATTTAAGGCCTGGAGTTAATTGTAGGGTTAGAACCCAAAAACATAATGTTGTTTATACCTGTTTAGTCTGTAAGAAATATTTCAGATTTCCTTTGGCTAGAAAGTGATTTATGAGTTGGCCACCAAGTAGTTTTTACCCAATTCTTTTCAAGTTCTAGAAGTATTCCAAATCCTCTTTGTTTTAATTCCTTATTTACTATATTTCCTTGATGTGGATATTTGAATTGTTGTGTTCTCGGAGATTGAAATCCGTGCATATAATGTATTAATTCGTGTGCTATAGTTAGATCTATAATGTATTCAGGTATCTTTTCATTTCTAAAATAACTATTTATCAGTATTTTTGTTGAATTATCTTTTTGTAAACTTATTTGGCCGAATTTATTTTTCCAAAATTTTCCGAAATCAATATTTACTTCGTTTTCTTTTTCTATTTCTGGCATTAGTTTTTGCCAGATAGTTTCTAGTTTTGATTCTAACCAAATATTGTTTCTCATAAAATAAATTTGATTTGATTTGTTTTAAATAATTAGGTAATTTTATATATAGTTTTAATTAAATAAAAAAAGAATTAGAATTTCTTGAATTTAGATACTTCTTCTAATAAATCTACTTGTCCTAAGAATAATGCTCTACAACAATATTTCTTTATCCCTAAATCATCTAGAACTTTTTTCCTACCTTCTCCTTTTTCCTCTGTTCTTTTTTTGTATTCTTCCCAAAGGTGTCCGATAGGTTTTCCACATGAAAAGCATCTTATTGGTATTATCATTTTAATTTCCTTAACGATATGATTTTGTACGTTTTGCTCTAGCTTTAGAGTCATTAGGTTTACAAGCTTCTTTATATCTTGTATCTGCTACTAATAAATGTCTATCATAATCTAAAAATGTTTGTTTTAGTGATTTATTACTTTCTACTAATGATCTTGCAATAGCAAGTCTTATTGCATTTGCTTGAGCTTGCCATCCTCCGCCATTAACAGTTACTTTTATATCGAATTTTTTAGCATCGTTTCCTGCTATTAGTATTGGTTCTGTAATTCTTAATCTTGCTATTTCTGGTTGATAATTTTCTAGAGGAACTGAATTTATTCTTACTATTCCCTTTCCAGGTTTTAATGTAGCTTTTGCTATTGCTCTTTTTCTCTTTCCTGCTTTATGAATTATTTTACTCATTTTAAATTTTTACAAAGATTTCCAACTGTAATGTATTTTAAAATCTTTCCTTTTGTTATTTTAGCATTATCTAAGGATTCAGGTTTTTTTTCTGCAAGTTCTTCTGGAACGCCTAAATAGCACATTACTCTTTTGAATGCTAATATTCCTTTTTCTTGTTTATATGGTATCATCCCCCTTATTGCCCTTCTAACAAACTTATCTGGCCTTTTTTGGAAGAATGGGCCTTTTTGAGGTTCTCCTCTTGCCACTTTTTGTTTATATCTTGTAATAATTTCTTTTTTGTCACCAGTAATTATGATTTCTTCACAATTTATTACATCTATTTTTTCCCCAAGTAGCGCCCTTTTAGCAATCTCTGTTGCCATTCTACCTAATATTAAATTTTTTCCATCTATTACTGTCATTTTAACAAATCATCCTTGTGTTTTTTCCTTTAGGATCTTTTTTTAATAAATCTTTGATAGTTAGTGTTGTTTTTAATTTTTCTTTTGCAGATTCTGAAAATTGAAATGCTGCTAAGTTTAATTTGTGATTTAGTTCTCCTGTTCCTAAAACTTTTCCAGGAACTACTATGTTTTCTCCATCTTTTGTTAAATCATCTAATTTTGAAATATTTACGTGTCTTTTTTTTCTTACTGGTTTTTCTAGTTCTTTTGCAATTGCTCTCCAAAATGGAGCATTCTCTTTACTTGCATGAACTTTTAATTCTACTATTAAGTTCTCCAGATGTTTGTTTGTATGTTGTGTTCTTTTCATTTTTCTTATGCGAGGGACAGGACTCGAACCTGCGTAGGCACTAAGCCATACGGGCCTTAACCGTATCCGTTTGACCACTCCGGCACCCTCGCTTTATTACGAGGTTTATTTTAATTTTGGTATTTTAATTATTTTGTTTGTTTGTTTGAGTGATTTTGCAAACTCTTCTGTTTTTAAATTTAATCTTTCAATTGCTTTTTCCAAAATTTCTTCTGGTGCTAATTGTCCGAATGATTCTATTGTAAATATGAACTTGTCTTTTTCGTAACCAACTTCTAATATTTCTTTATTTACTAGTGCGCTTGTTTCATAAAGATTATATTTTAGTATTAATTCTTTGTCTAATTTTCCTTCTTCATTGAAAGCTTGTTTTGGATATTTATCTTTAAATTTAGCAAATTGTGCATGGCTATTGTTTATTTTTAAAATTGGTTTATTCTTATAAAATATTGCCCCGGGAATATGTTTTGCATGATCTTTTCCAATTCCAAGCTTTGCTGTTGCTTCAAATTTTATTTTTTGACCTTCTAATAACTTTACTAACGGCATTTTTGAAAAAATTGATTTAACTGTTTCGTCTGCTGCTTCTAATTCTTCAGCATAAACTATTTTTGGTCCTTCTGTTTTTAGTATTATTGTTGTTTGACAAATTGGGCAACTCTTTCCCTTACATTTACATTCTTCTTTAAAATTATATATTTTCAGATCTGTAGTTAAGGGTATTAATCCTAATCTATGTGCTAAAACTTCATCATATAATGCTGAATCGTTTGCAAAAAAGTTTATTTCATCAATTGCCATTGTAGGAACTTGAGAAATCATCATTCTCCTAAATGTATTTGCAACTGTTTCATTTGCTTCTGATAATTCAAAAGTTAAATTCAAATTATCTTTTTCTAATATTGTTAATTTCATTCTAAACTCTTCTTCCTCTTTTTCCACCTTTCTTACGACATCCATCGTGAGGTATAGGCGTAACTTCAGAGATTCTACCTATTTTTATTCCATTTCTAGCTAAAGTACGAACTGCTGCTTGAGCTCCTCCTCCTGTAGTCATCGGACCGTTGTGTCCTCCAGGTGCCCTTATTTTTAAATGTAATGCGTTAATTCCCTTATCTATTATATTTTCTGCAACCATTTTTGCTGCATTCATTGCTGCTGTTGGACTGCTCTCTAATCTGTGTGATTTTGTAACCATCCCGCCTGATGATTTTGTAATTGTTTCTGTTCCAGTGATATCAGTTACATGAATTATAGTATTATTATATGATGAATAAATATGTGCTATTCCCCATCTTAATTTTTGTTTTTTCTTTTCCATTTTTATTCTTTTTTAACCTCTTCTTTTTTTTCAGGTTCTTCGGTTTTTGGAATTTCTTTAGTAGGTTTTTCTTCTTCTATTTTTTTAGTTTCAACAGGTTTTTTTTCTGTTTTTTCTTTTGTAACTTCTTTTTCTACAATTTCTTTTTTTGATTTAGTATTTGGTTTTATTTCTTCTTCTTGTTTTGCAAAGTTGGATGTTGGATTTATTGTTATTTTATTTTCTTCATCTAAACTTACTAAATATGAAGGAATTGTAACCTTTTTGTTATCAACTCTAATATGTCCATGAACAATCATTTGTCTTGCTTGTTTTACTGAATTTGATAATTTTTTTCTAAATACTATAGTTTGCAATCTTCTTTCTAAAAAGTCTTTTGTTGATAAATCAAGAACATCATCTACTTCATTTCCTTTTTCTATTAATTTATACTTTATTAAATTTGTAAGTAAATTATCTTTTTCTTTTTTAGCTTGAGGTAATGTTTTGTTAGCAATTATATTTTTTACTTGGTTACTAGCTTTTCTTAATTTTTCTGTACTTTTCCAAATTTCTTTTTTATTTTTGAGACCATATTCTCTTGTTAACTCTCTTTCTTCGATTATTCTATCTTTTTGCCATGGGTGTGTTGGCGTACTATACTTTTTTCTTTGTCTTTTTGTTTGTCCCATCTTATTTTATTATCTTTTTTTCTTTTTTACACTTGCAGTTTTTCCTTTATTTGGTCTAAAGTTTGATCTTGTTCTTTGACCTCTTACTGGTAAACCTACAGATAACCTTAATCCCCTATAACTTTTTATTTTTTGTAATCTTTTATAATCGAATTCTTTTTGAAGTTTTAAATCTATATTTGTTAAATGTTTATCTTCTCCACTATCATAATCTTTTTTTCTGTTTAACATCCATGAAGGAATATCAAAACTTAATGGATTTTTTAAAATTTGACTGATATTTTCTAAATCTTTATCTTTCAAATTACCCATCTTTTCATTTTTATTTATGTTTAAAATTTTGCAAATTGCATTTGAAAACGAATGTCCTACTCCTCTGATCTTTGTTAGTCCTACTCCCACTAATTTTTTACCCTCTATGTCGGACATCTCTATTCTTACAATGTGTTTGAAATCTTGTTTTTGTTCTGTCATTTTTAATTAAACAAAGTTTTGAATGTGTTTAAAAAGCTTTTGCTATCTTCAAATCTTTAACTTGTAAATATTTTGTATTTATCTTCATTATTTAGTTCCAAAAAGATTCGTTTTACAATTACATTTTTTGGATTTGGAACCAATCTTACTCTTTCTTTTAGATCTTCGAATGATTCAAATGGTCTTTCCTCTCTTTCATTAATTATTTCTTCTGCATGTCGTTTTCCTATTCCTGGTAATAATTCTAATTGATGCATCCTTAAATTTATTGAGCCTGCATTGTTAAAAAATTCTAAGAATATTTTTTCTTTTTTCTTTATTATTTGTTTAACAGCGTCATCTAATTCCATCCTTGCTGTTTGTGTTAATTTATCCACGAGTAATTTTCCAGAAATGTGGTGTATTTTATCTCTTTTACCTTCTCCTATATAAACTATCTCTAAAGGTTGTAAAAATTCATCTTTTTTTGGAACTAATTCTAATAAAGTAAAATGTTCAGAGCCTATAGCTTGAGCTATTGCTGTCTTTTGGTGCATTGGTCTTGTGTCCAATGGATATCCATTTTTTAGAAAGTCTAAAATTATTGCACTTTCTTCTTTTGCTAATGGTTTCTTCAACATTTTTAATTATGATATTTTTTTTATGCATATTTCTTCACTGCATCTAATATTTTTTGTAAGTCTTCTTGTTTTAGTGTAAGATTCTCTCCCGATAGGATTGTTCTTAAACTGTCAAGATCTAATGGCATTATATTCATAATGATTGTTATGTGATATTCATTTAATCTTGTTATTCCAAGATCTTCTAACTCTTTTCTTAGTTCTCTATTATCTTTTTTTCCTGTAACAATATTGAGATATTCGATAACTTTTTTCCCTCTGAAATTTAGTTCTTTATCTCTTTTCTTTATCTCATTTAATTTTTCTTTTATCTCATTCAAACTAAGTGATTTTTTTGATATTATTTCCATTTTATCTTTCTTTCAAATGTATTGGATGTGAAATTAAATGTTTTGTTTTATTCCCATCCTTTATTTCAACAATATAATTTGATCCTTGTTTTCCAGTGATTATTCCTGCCTTTCCATGAAATCTTGGATGGAATGCTCCTTTTTGAACAGCAGGTTCTAATACTAGGTAAACTCTGTCTCCGTCGTTAAATCTATGGGAATATTTGCTTACGCTTATTTTTCCTTTAGTTTTAACGTTCTTTCTGAGCTTTGCTCTTGTTTTTCTTCTAAATCCACCTATTCTAGTTACCATTTTCTTAATTTAGACCTATTAAGGCTATTTATAAATGTTTTTATAATTTTAAAGGTTTAGTCACGTAAGGTCCTTCTTTTTTATAATTCATATTGTAATAATATTCTCTCACTCCGATGCCAGATATAACTACCATCTTGTTTTTTTTATGTTTTTTTGCAATTTTTTCTGCTTCTTGCATTAATTTCTTTCCCCATCCCCTATGTTGAACTTTTCCATCATTCCCAATTGCAGTTGCTGCCCCATAAACGTGTAGTTCTCTTATTATTGCAGAATCTTTTGTTATTTCTTTTCTTAAAAATTCATAAGGAAATCTCATTCTGACAAAACCAATTAAAATGTTATTTTTTGTATCTTCTGCCGAAATGAAAAATTCTGTTCCCTTTGATGCTTTGTATTTTTTTATTTTTAATTTTACTTTGTTCCAATCTATTGTTTTATTTTTTGGTTCCCTACATCTAATGCATTTACATTTTACTTTATAATTATTTGATATGTATTGCCTGAAGTTTGTCATTTCCACTCCGGCTGCCCATTGTTTTGTTGGAATGTCTCTTTGTATCCTCATGATTCTACAATATTCTGGAACGTGTTTTTTGAATTTCACAATTAGTTCTGCTGCTGCTTCTGCAGATAGTGGAATAAATTTTCCACTTTTAAATTCTGCATAAAGTGCCGTTCCTTTACTTACCATTGTAGGATATATTTTTAGCATATCTGGTTTGAAATCTGGATTTGAGAATAATTTTTTCATTCCTCTTAGATCTTTTTTTTTATTCGTTAATGGGAGTCCAGGCATATAATGTCCTGCAACTTTGAATCCAAGGTCTTTCAAAATTCTAATTGATTTTTTTGTATCTTTAACTGTGTGTCCTCGATGAATTTTTTTTATCACATCTTCATAAACGCTTTGAATTCCTAATTCTACTCTTGTGCATCCAAGTTTTAACATTTGGTTTCCATGTTCTAAAAGTCCCCAATCTGGTTTTGTTTCTATGCATAATGCAACACATCTAACTTTTGTTGATTCGTTTTTTGTTTGTTCTTGTTCTAATTCACATTCTTTTTTTATTCTTAGTAATTTTTTATGGATTCTTTTTGTTCTTTCTGCATCTTCAAAATTATCTGTTGGGAGTTCGTAAAATTCTTTAAATTTTATATAATTAAATGAACCATTTTTGTTAAAAAATAATTTTGAAAAATCATTCATTGCTTTGAAAGAGTATTTTATGAATTCTTCTTGATAATCTAAGGGGAATGAAGGAAATGTTCCCCCCATTATTATTAATTCTATTTTATCAAAATTATGTCCTAGTAATGCATATTGTTCTAACCTATTAAATATTTGTAAATATGGATCAAATTTATTTCTAATCCCCCTCATAGTTGCAGGTTCTCCACCTGTGTATGATTGAGGAACATTTCCAAATCTACTGTCTGGTCCACCAGGACAATAAATACATTTTCCATGTGGGCAAGGAATTGGTTTTGTCATTATTGCGACTGGTGCAACTCCTGAAGCACTTCTTGTTGGTTTTGTTATTAATATCTTTTTTAATTCTTCAATTTTATCTTCTGGTGCGTTGATTAAGATTTCTATTAAACTTGGAAATTTTGTGGGTTTATGTTCTTTTGCAAGGTTGTCTCTTATTGAAAGAACTTTTTTTCTGTTTTGTATATTTCTTTCTAATATTCCTTTTACAACTAGTTTACAAAATTTTTCAGTTTTCATGATTTTTTTGTTAAATAGTAACATTTAAAAGTTGTGTTTATAAGAAATATGTGTAGGCTAGACGGGGTAGTTAGCTCTTACTTGTAACCACAAATGAGCTTTATGGTGGGGTCGAAGCTTAAATTGAGGCTTAATCTTTGATGGATGGTCTCAGTTTGTACGTTGATACTTTGCCCTATTTGGCGGGTATTTTTGAGAATCAAGTCAGGCCAGGAACGGAGCAGCTTTAATCTTTTATATTCGTGCTTGTAGGATCCAGAGAGGAGGAAAAACTGGGGTTAAGCTGTTTATCAATTTTTATGTCAAATTTTAAGTGTGCCTACTTTTATTATTTTTCACTTAATTCAGAAATAGTTTCACCAAGATTTTGTATTACTACTGTATACATTTTTTGGATTATTAATTCATACATCGATTCTTTTAATGGTCCAGAACAATAATCTAAAACATCATTTGTTTCTCCAACTCTAGTTCCTTTTGGAACTAAACAAGTCATGCTTTTTCCTTCAAATAAATCTATTACTTCTTGTCCAGATGCAGAATTAACCTGATTTATTGTTATTGTTGTTAAACAAGACCTTTCTTCTTTTCCTCTAATTTTATATTCAAAAATATTCCCTTCTTCTTCAGAAATAACATTTGCAGGAACACATAATTCCATTGCATCATTGAAACAACTCATATCTGTTCTACAATCTTTTTCATAATTCATAAAAAATATAAATAAAGTTATTAAGATTACAATAATAAACAGAAAAAATTTATTATTGGATTGAAATGAAAACCTCTTTCTTTTTTTTCTTTTCATACAACCCAAATTGGAGTTTATCTTTTATAATTCTTTTGGTTACAAATCTTGTTTAGTTGTTATTTTTACAGATCTCGCTATTGAAGTTGGCACTTTTGATTCCATTGCGATTATATGTTTTACTCCATTTTGTTCTGTAATTTTAATTAAGTCTCTATCGATTGAACCATCAAAAACTACTGCATATATATTTGTTCCTAGATTCTTTATTGTCGTAGCTAATTCTGAAGTTGGAACCTTTCCAAGAATATTGCTTTCTTGATCTAAAATATATGCTCCTCTTGTACCTACTAATCCATTTAACATCTCTTCAAAAGTATCGGCTTCTGCCTTTGTTAGTTTTGTTTTTGGCTTTATATTTGTTCTTGTATTTCTTATAGGTGCTCTAGTGTTTATTCTAGTTGTCTGAGGTTTTTTAGTTATTCTTGGTTTTGTTTTGTAGTTATTTCCCTTACTAATTTCAGTATCTGCTTGATCTACTGCTATTTTATTTCTCAATGCTTTATTCATTTCTTTTATAGTAAGTTCTTCAACTTCTTTACCATCTGGTGCTTTAGTAACAAAATCAATTTCGGTGTTTGCTTTCAAATCTTTTATTATTAAATCTCCGCCCCTATCTCCATCTACAAAAACAGTTGTAGTTTTTTTTGAAGCTAATTCTTTTATTGTTTCAGGAATACTAGTTCCATTCATAGCAATTGCATTTTTTATTCCATGTTTCAATAGATTTAATACATCTGCCCTTCCTTCAACTACAATTATTTCTTCATAATCATCTATTCCAGGACATGCAGGTAATTTATCTTTACCATAATTAACTATTCCCATCATTCTAACTGAATGAAATACTTCTTCAGTTAATTCTCTTGAATCTGGAAGTACATCTTCTGTAAATGTTTTTAGTAATTCTTTTGCTCTGTCAATAACAAAACTTCTTTTAGAGATTCTTACATCTTCTATACTTTCAACTTTTACTTTAGAATTACATGGTCCAATTCTTTGAATTGTTTCTAATGCTGCTCCGATAATTGCAGTTTCTGCCTTATCTAAACTTGATGGAATGACTATTTCTCCTTCTGCTTTTCCACCTTTATTTTGCATATTTACTTCTATTCTTCCTATTTTTCCATTTCTTTGAACTTCTCTTAATTCTAGTTCTGATCCTAATAATCCTTCTGTTTGTCCAAAAATTGCTCCAATTACATCTGGCCTTTCAACTGCGCCATCTATTGAAATTTTAGCATGAACTATGTATTTTGCTGCTGCAATATTTATTTTTCCCATTTTGTTTCCTCCGATTTGGTATCTAATCTATCAAAATTTACAAAACATTGGAAATTTAAGAACAAGTAATTAACAATTTAGATTAGATACCTTATTTTTACTCTTGATAATGATGAAATGATTTTGAATTTCATTTTTCTACTTGTTTTTTTCTTTATTTCCTGTGTAATGATAATCGTGATTATAATGTAGCCCGTTACACTAACCCCCAACTTCATCGCTAGATGTTATCATGAGCTCCCTTGGGTATTCTCATGACGGGCCTGTAAAAATAATAAGAATGTAGTTTAAAAAGGTTTTGTTTTACTTAAATTTGTACATATTTAGGAAGAATTTTGTTTTATTAAAGACTTCAATTGTTTGATTTTTCAATTCTTTCTCATATTTTTCATACTTTTTGTTATTTATCATTTTGTCATAGACTCCCCTTATGACTTTTGCTAGTATTGTCTTGTCCCATCTTTCACCATGGTCAGATTCTTTATAAGACTCAAATTCTATCTTCAAGTTTCCTGAGATTAAATTTTCTTTTTTTGTTTTGATAATTTGATAATTGGATATTTTTATTCCTACATTTATACTAAAACTGACATATTCGTCTATTTCTTTTTTTGCTTCCCATTTTATTGCTATATTCTTCCTATCTCCTTTTATTATGTCATTATATTCTTTTTCAAATAATGTATATCCATGAAATTTAAACCATTCTTTTAATGTGTTATATAATTCAATTAAATTAAAATTAGCTTTTTGTTTTATTACAAGATCTCTTATTGCATAATCATATTCTGCCATATTCTTTTTCTCTTTTTGTTCTTTATAAATTTTAGTATGTGTGAAGTTCTAAAAAAGATTTGATTTCATCATGTAAACCATATGTTTTTTTATATAAATCTATTTTATGTTCTTCTATTCTTTTGTTTATTATAAGTTTATCATATACTTTTTTTGTTAATGGATTTTTCCATTTATTTTTTTTATCTAATATTATATTTGAACTTAATCGAAGTTCTAAATCTGCTTCATGCATTTTTATTTCTCTATCTCCTTGTTTTACTTTGATTTTTTTTAGTCCAATGATAAAATAAGTTAATTCTATGACGAAGGTAAAATAATCACTAACTTCTTTTTCTGCTCTCCACCTAATTTCTACTTGTTTTGCATCTCCTTTTATTCTTTCAACATATTTTTCTTCTTTGAATGATTTACGTTCATCCCCATAACCATTAAAATCTAACCAATACTTTATCATTTTATATAATTCATCCATGTCAAATGGTCCTTTCCATTTGATTTTCAGTCCTTTAGAAATTGGTATTGATTCTGACATAATGAAAACTTAGAAAAATGATTTAATAAACATTTTGGTTTTTATTGATTTAGTTCTAGGTAAGATTTTGTTAAATTTCTTAATTCTTTTACTTCTTCGAATAATTTTCCTTTATTTTTTTCAACTTGTGGCTTAATTATATAATTGTTGTATATGAAACTTATAAATTTCAAAAATTTTGTATGTTGCCATTTATTTTCATAATCCAAATTTAAGAATGCTGTAAAATCTATTTGTATTAATCCACTTTCTTTACCGCCCTTTGTTTTATTAATTTCTCTTAAGAAAAATACTAATGTAATTTCATTGTTTATATGTTCTGTTGCCTTTCTTTCAAGGGTCCATTTTAAAATTATTTCATGACCTCTTTGTTCTAATTTATCTGTGTGATCTTTTTCTTGAAAAGTATAATTGTATTTTCTTGCCCATGCTCTAATTTCTTTAAGTAATTTATCTAATTCGATATCTCCTCTTTTTTTTAATCTATATCCTTGACTCAGATGAAGTTTAATTTTATTTCCAATCATATTACTAGAATTAATTTTGTATTTAATAAATATTGTGGTTATTTGACATTATCTATTTCTTTACAAAATTCACAACTCCAACGTCCTCTCATCTTTATTAATCTATGATAATTTTCACAAGAGGGACAAGTTCCTTCAACGTAATGTTGTTTTCCCGGCTTTTCTTCAGGTTCTCTTATTTTGTATTTTTCTATAAATAAATCATATAATTCAGGATGAATTCCTAAAATATCTTTGTACGTTAATAAACCTAAAATATAATCATCTGACATTACTGGAAGTCTTCTAACATTTTCTCGAGACATTGTAAGTATTGCATCGTAAAGATCTTCTTCTCCAGTTATAGTTATCATATCTTCTTTTTTTGTCATAATTTTTGATATTGGTATTGTGTGATCTGCTTTTGTTCGAATTAAATTTGTTAAAAAATCTTTTTCTGTAACTATTCCTAACAGTTTTCCTTCTTCTTTAACAATTAGGCTACCTACTTCTTGATCAACCATCTTTTTTACACATTCGAATGCAGATTCTTCTGGACCAACATATATTGGAGATTTGGTCATTGCATCCGATATTCTTATTCCAGTTTTCATATTATTTTATTTGTGTACATATTAATAAATATATCGTTTAATTTGTCTAAATACCAGCCTTGCACATAAAGAGGATTTTTTGTTGCAAAGCCCTTTCTTGGGGAAGGTTTATATATATATAATTTGTAGTTAGTTATTTATGAAAAAAGAGGGGTTTGATAAAAAAGGGTATTGCTATAAATTATTAATAGTAAATACTGAAAATTTTCCGGTTGGTTATTTTTTGTTGATTGAAAATAAAGAATCTGAAAAAGTTAATTATGTTGTAGAAACTTCTGGTAATTTAGGTCTTGAGATTTGTGGCCTTTTTGAAATAGATGCTTACGAATCAGATCTTTTACAAGTTAAGTATAATAATGAAAGTGTGTGGATGACGAATACTAGAATCTATAATGCATTAAATAAAGCGAAGATTGGAATTCCTTTTCCTCAAATGGATGTGCATTTGAAAAGATAATGCAGGTAACAGGATTCGAACCTGCGTAGGCACTGAGCCATCACGTCTTGAGCGTGACCCGTTTGACCGCTCCGGCAACCTTGCATTGAATTTGTTTAAGTTGTTTTATTTAAAAGCGTTATGGAAAGCTTTTTATACTATAGTTTAGATATTTAAAAATATGAAATCCAACCTATTGAATAGAATATTCGTAATGTTTGTTTTTGTTCTTTTTTTGTTTGGCAATGTAAGAGATGTTGAGGCAGAGCCGGTACCTTATGCTTTTGAGAATGTGATCAAAACGGATACTGTTGATTTGAGTACTGGAGATATGGGTCTAAGTTTGCCGTTGTTTACTGTTCCGGGTAGAAGTGGTTTAGATTATCCGATTGTTTTGAATTATAAGGCAGGCATAAAGATGGATCAGCAGGCATCGTGGGTTGGTCTTGGTTGGAATTTAGATGTAGATTCTGTTTCAAGACAGATTGATACAATTCCAGATGATTATACTCCTGATGGAGGTGCTGGATCTTCTTATAAATATAAGACTAATTATCCCTCTACTTACCCTAGCGGAGAATTTAGGAAGCAATGGAGTAATTTTAATAAAGAGAAAAGGAAGGCTCAGCAGGCCGTAAATGAAGCTAAATTTAGTACTTTGAGAGGATTTGCTACAAGTAACCCTCTTTCTTTTCTGGAGACCATTGCTCAATATGGGATGATAACGTTTCCTAGGATGGACTGGCTAAAGAGAGAAGGGGATTTAAAGGTTTACCAGGAAGCGGTTAAGAATAAGATTGATAAAGAAAGTGTTGTTTTTCAAAGTGAGGATTTTGTGGGGAGTATATACGGATATAGGGAAGGCACTGACGATTATTTGATTGATAGACCTCACCCCGATAATTACTTAGTTTCCTCTAGTGTGTATAGTGGGCCTCTTATTTTGATGAGATCTAGTAGAGAATCTAGTGATCAGTTTTTTATACCTCCAATCTTTTCAGGATATGTTAATACATATTATGGAGATTCTGGAGGAAATCAAGAGGATATAGATCTTCCTGATGGATATAATGATGCACCTATTACTTCAACGTCTTCGAAATTCCTTGCACTGATAGATACCTTTTCGGGAGGGCAATTGGATGGGTTTAAGGTTGTGGCTCCAGGAGGGTATAGGTATTTATTTGATAGTGTTGTTGAGGAGCATGTTTCTGCTACTCTTGATCATGTTTTTACTTCTCCGGCTATGGGGGTCAATGGTTATGTGGATTTTTCTTGGACTAATGCATTTCCGGGAGATATTTTAGGTACTGAGACGCCTGCCAAATATCATGAGGATGCGAATGGTTTGCTGGGGGCGAGTAGTGTTGTTACCACTCCTTATACTTCTCGATGGGGAATAACTTCTATTACGACTCCCGATTATATTGATCTGGGAACTCCTGGGTTTGGGGGTGATGATAAGGGAAGTTGGGTTAAGTTTACTTATTATTCTCCAGAGGATGAAGGGAGGCCTCTTTCTGATGGGGCATACACCGTCTCTAACTCTGGGAGGGCCTCTGATAATGATGGTACTTATTTTAGCTTTGATGAAGATTATGATGTTACTCCCTCTGGTCAAAAATTCATTAGTAGGTCTAATTTGAAATATAAGTTCATAAAAGAGATAGAAACTCCTACTCATGTAGCTGTTTTTAATGTTGGATTTGATAGATATGATGGCTGGGAGGCATTTGTAAACTCTGGGGAGCTTTTTGATAGATACCCCAAGCTTAATTCAACCGTTTTATATAGAAAGACGGGCTCGGGCAGGATTCCTGTAGAGAGATATGTTTTTGATTATGATTATAGTTTGGCCTATGCAGCCCCCGATAATCCTCAGGAACTTATTTTGGGAGATTGTGAATTTTATATGGGTTATGAAAATTGTGGTAGGCTTACTTTGAAGGAATTGACGTATGAGGCGTGTTCGGATTATACGGGAGAGAATTGTAACTCTTGGAATTCGTTGCCTCCTTTTGTTTTTGAATATGGTGAAGGGGATGCTCCTGTGACTGAAGGAGTGTGTGAGGGAGGGGGAGATTGCTATGGTTACAATCGAGTTAGTGAGTGTGTTGTAAGGGGGTGTAATATTAATGAGGATTTATTTTATACGGATAATCCTAGGTATGTTAGGGGTGCGCATGATTTATGGGGGTTCCCATTTTACTATAAGACGGCGACTGGAGTTTGGGATCCAGGAGTTCATAATGAGAAGCAATATGGGATAGACTACTATTCTGATTTTTTTGGGAATATAAAAGTAGATTCTTGGTCTTTGTCTAGGGTTGATTGGCCGAATGGAGGATACACTAGATGGTATTATGAGCCCGATTCTTATTCTTATGTTAATGATCAGTATATTGGAGATGACTATTTTGCGGACGCGAAGTATGGAGGAGGGATAAGAGTAAAGTATATTGTTAATTGTGATGGTTTCGAAGGGAATTGTTTAAAGAGCAGTTATCTATATACTACTAGGCCAATATCTCAGATTACTTCTCATTTAAACCCTGGAGTGGATTCCTCTGGGGTGTCTTTAGGAGAACCTTCTTATCCAGTGTACTCTGGGGAGTATGCCCAGATTGTGGATAATCGGGAAGAAGAGAAAATCTTAGATATGATTGATGGCTATAATCCTTCGGTAATCTATTCTAGAGTTTTGGTCTATGATCAGTATCCTATTTTGTTTGATGATTTTGAGAGAGGGGTGAGTGAACATTTTTTTACTACTCCCCTTGATTATCCTGCCGAAGGAGAGTATGTACCTGATAAGATGTTTTCTATGTATACTTTTGGCGAGTCAGAGGGTAAGGGGAGTCCTGTAAATCCTAGTGAATATTATGTTGGATTGGATACACCAATTGGTGCTAAGGCGGACGCGGAAGAGTTGAATACACTGTATGCAACTATTGGAGAGCCTTACCTGGCATTGACTAATGAGCCCGGGTATTTGTTTTTTACAAAAGGCAGTTTATCTTGTGCTGGTTATCCTAGTTGGAATCTCTTTCCTTTCCATCCTGTGGATGAAGTGCCCTATATCGGGGAAGATTGCCCGGGATATTCAGAGCCTTGTGGGGTGGGAGGTCCTTGTTGTGGAGAAATAGTTTTGGAAGAGTCGTTTGAGGAGGATAGTTATGATAGATACCTTGGTTGTGGCGAAGATCCTAACGACCCTTATTATCATAGTAGGCATGGGAATATAGTTGTTTTTTGTCCTGAATCTGCTATTGTGGCGGAGATGGATGACTTTCTTAATGGAGGGGGGATTCCACAAGATTGGAGGGCGGATGTTGCCGTGTTAGGTCTTGGATCTTTCAGTAGTACCCAGGAAGATGGGATTATGCATTGGGATCTTATGGAGTGGTATGATGAATGCTATCATGTTTATGGGGGGCATGCTGATTGGGATAGTAATGAGTATTGGCATTTTGCTGAGGATGTTTATGAGAGTTATGAGACTGGATTTGCGAGAGGATGTTATGATGGAAATTCGGATAAGGAGTGTGATTTGTTGGAATATGACATTCCTTTGGGGAAAGAAGTCAAGCCATATAAATATGGGATTAATGATTTGACTAATATTTATTCAGGAGATGATCTCTATAATCCAATGTCTTACTCTGAGAAAGATTATTCTTTTTTGGAGCAAGAGTTTGTTTCATCAAATTTCTTTGCAGGGACATCAAGAGTTATAGGGGAGAGCAACATGTTAGATGGGTTAGTTAAGGAGTCTACAATTCTTGAGTGGGATACAGATACTGGGATTCCCTTAAAAGTTGAGGAACAAAATAGTGATGGGGTAGTTAGGAGAACGGAGAAGATTCTCGCCAAGGATGTTTATGTTGGAGAGATGGATATAAGGCATCTTTGGACCCAAGAGTATGCTACTCAGATCTTTGAGCAAGGGAATGAAGTCCCAGTTTATGAATTTACTACTCATTGGAGTGATAACTGGGTAGGTAATGGATTTTTTGAGGACTCTCCTACTGGCCGGCAAATTTCTGGGCATGGAAATTGGTATCCTTCTAGAACTGAGATAACGGATCAAGATAGCCCGGATAATTTAGTTAGTAAAAATCTTGCGTATGACAAATATGGAAATTTAGTTGTTTCTGAGGATGGAGAAGGGAACCAAGTATATTATACTTATGGTGATAATACTAACCAGTGTGGTAATGAAGATGTTTTGAATGGTTTGTTTATAGGCTCAAGTGAATTGAAAGGTTCTGCTTTGACATGTGTTGAAAATGATGTTGGTCATCAGGTAAAAACTCACTATAATGAGTTATATCTTGTTGATCAGATTATGGATGCCAATCAAGAAACTACTAGCTATGATTATGATGGTTATAATAGATTGGAGAGTGTGACCCCCCCAGGAGAAGGGAGTCCAGTAACCGAATATAGTTATAATTATGGTTTAGATGGAGGTTGTGGAGGACTTGAATCTAATCCTTCTGAAGGAGATCCGTGTATGAATTGGGTTCAGGTAAATACAAGAATGGATGATAAGGTTGCCAAATCTAGGACCTATACTGACGGACTGGGGAGGCATATTAAGAGTAAATCTATGAAGGATGATTCGACTGCCGTTGCTGTTGATACGTTTTATACTTCTAGAGGATTGGTTGATTATATTACTGAGCCGTATGAAGAATCTATTGGGCTTTGGAGGATTATAGCCGGAAAAGTATTTCCTAATTTGAAAGGGGAGGAAATAGTTTTAGGATATAGGGAAGGAGGAAGTGAAGAAGGAGTCAAGTATTTCTATTATAATGATCCTTTGGCAAGAGTTGAGAAAGTTTTCCCTTTGACAGTGTATAATTTGGGAGATGAGAATTATGATTGTGGAGATGGAGCCATTTGTACACAAACAGGATATAGCGGCATGGTGGATTATGCTTATGTTAGTGTGACTGATGCCGAAGGGAATACGGTGGCTCAGAAGTTTGACAAATTTGGAAATCTTGTTGAGGTTGAGGATGCTTTGGGGAATACTGTTGAATATCAATATGATGTCTTGGGTAGATTGCTGAAAACTTATGATCAGGAGGAGCGTTTATCTGGATCTACCGTATATAATACTCTTGGTCAGGTGGAGAGAGATTGGGATATTGATTCTTACTTGAGTGAGTATACTTATGATTTGAATGGGAATGTTGAAACAATCGTTACACCAAATGGAGATACTATAAAAAACTATTATGATGATTTGAATAGGGTTGATAGGATAGAGGTTTTTGCTAGGTGGAGTGAAGATTTGGGAGAGCCTAGGTCGTGGTTGGAGGTTTTAGATTATACTTATGACTCTTGTGTTAATGGGGTTGGAAGGGTGTGTAGAGTTGATGATGGGATTTATGGTACTTCTATGGTGTATTCTTATGATGAAAAAGGA
>CAZTYO010000006.1:0-28523 GCA_964617925.1 Candidatus Woesearchaeota archaeon | reverse complement strand
GTTCCGGTTGTTCAAAGAATAGCTAAAAATATGAAAAAAGTGTTAGAAGAAGATTTATCATAGTTTTTTAATAAATTCTTTCCAATCATTATCGGAATTATGCATATCTCTTACTGATTTAACATATCTATAACTTGGATTTCCACCAAATTCTAAACCGGGAATACTGGTAACTTTATCTAGTTCATCAATATAAGAGAATCCAGTTATCCAAATAGGAATTTTATCTAATTCTTTTATTTTTTTAAATTCATCAGAATCTTCCAAAGAATCTTTAACTGTTTTAAAAAATGAATGTTCTCTAAGAATTCTAAATAAATGATCTGAAGGCAAACCTACTCTAACAAAGATATAAACGTCTGAATTTCGTCTAGAGTCTTCATATTCAATTGGGGGAATAATATTAAAACAACTTTTCCATTTACTAGATTTTACTGCAACTCCAATTTTGACACTTCTAGTTCCTTCGTTAGTTATAATTCCATCAAAATCTTGCGGAGTTATGTGGGTCGGATGAACATCCATATCTAATTTTATTTTAACTCCAAATTTATCTTCTAGAAATTTTTTTACACCATGTTCAGCTAAAATACCTAGTATAAAATCATCAGCCATTTGAACTTCACTTCTAACTCCTCTTATGCCAGTTCCATGTTTTGCATTACCAGAATATGCCATTTTAATCGCAAATTCAAAGCATTTTTCATATTCTACAAGAGATAAATTAACTATTCTTTCTTTTTTCAAATTTTTCCAATTTTTTAAATCAGATTTTTTAAATTTCCACCGATTTCCCTGTTTAAATGCAGGTATTTCTTTACTACTTTTAAAATAATTCTCAAATTCTTTCTTTTTAATTCCTAAATATTCTTTTGCTTCTCGTGAATTTAATATTTCTTCAATCATATTCAGTACTTAATTACAACTATCTTATAACTATTTCTATTTAATGTGCAGAACAGTTATTTATTGTGCAGATTGATTTTTGAATTATTTAATGTGCAAAGCCAATTTAACCAAAAAGTTTATAAATAATTTAAAGGTATAATATTTAACTCATTCTTAAGAGGTTATATTCAAATGGAACAAGATATTAAAAATTCAGTTCAAAAAGGAACAACTACTGTAGGTATAGTTTGTAAAGATGGAATAGTTCTGGCAGCAGATAAAAGAGTGAGCGCAGGAACTTTAATTGCAAACAAAAAGATGGATAAAATCTATAGAATTTCTGAAAATGCTGCAGTTACTATGGCAGGATTAGTTTCAGATGCTCAGTTAATTGTTAAATTAATAAAAGCAGAATTAAGATTAAGAAAAATAAGATCAACAAAGCCTTCCTCAATAAAGGAAACGGCAAATTTATTAGCAAACATATTATATCAAAATATAAGGAAACCTTCCATGGTGCCTGGAATTGTAGGGTTCTTACTTGGTGGCAGAGATAACAAAGGATATCACTTATATGAATTGGGGATGGATGGTTCAATAACTCCTACTTCGGATTTTTGTTCAAATGGTTCAGGTTCAACTCTTGCTTATGGAGTTTTAGAAACTTTATATGACAAGGAAATTACAGTAAAAGAAGGAGAAGCATTAGTACTTAGAGCAATAAAGGCAGCAATTCAAAGAGATATGCCAACGGGCGACGGAATTGATGTAATTACAATAACTGAGGAAGGAGTTAAAAAGCATCCAACCAAGGAAATAAAAAAAACAATAGAGTAAATTAGTAATTCTATTAAAAAACAGTATAAGATGGCAATAAAAATAATTGAAACTATAAATGAACTACTGCCTGCAAATGCAAAGATTTCACAAGTTGCATTTGAAGGAGCAAACATAGTTCTATATACAAAAAATAAAGAGTTCTTTATGAATAATAGTGGAGTAATCAGAGAAATAGTCGGTAAAATAAAGAAAAGAGTAGAATTGAGGGCGGATCCTTCGTTGTGCTTAGGAATAGAAAAAACAGAAGATTTGATAAAAAAAGTTATTCCAAAAGAAGCAGGAAAAACAAATATCATTTTTGATCATCAAAGAGCTCAAGTAATAATTGAAGCAGAAAAACCAGGTCTTGCAATTGGGAAAAGTGGAGAGATATTAAAAGAAATAAAAAAGAATTCTTTATGGGTTCCTTTCGTAAAACGTATACCTGCATTAAAATCAAAGATAATCGAGAATATTAGGCAAGTTCTTTACACGAATGATGATTATAGGAAAAAATTTCTTCACAAAGTTGGAGAAAGAATATATGGTCCAAAAAGAAGAGAGAATAAGAAACCTTGGGCAAGGTTATCATTTCTAGGTGGAGGTAGACAAGTTGGAAGATCTTCATATTTACTACAAACCCAAGAATCAAATATATTATTAGATGGGGGGATAAATGTTGCAGCAACTGGAGAAGATTCATATCCTTTTCTAGATATTTCAGAATTAAAAATAAATGAATTAGATGCAGTAATATTATCCCATGCGCATTTAGACCATACTGGGATTTTGCCTTTATTATTCAAATATGGATATAGGGGACCAATATATTGTACTGCGCCAACTAGAGATATAGCAGCATTACTATGTTTAGATCTAATATCCATAAATAAGGGAGAGAATGGAAAAGAATTATATTCTTCAACAGATGTAAAAGATATGGTGAAACATACAATTACATTAAATTATGAAGAAGTTACAGATATAACTCCAGACATTCGTTTAACATTTTATAATGCTGGACACATTCTTGGATCTTCATTATGCCATCTGCACATTGGAGATGGATTGCACAATTTTATGTATACTGGAGATATGAATTATGAAACTTCAAATTTATTACCTTCTGCAGCAACCAAATTTCCAAGATTAGAAACATTAATGATAGAATCAACTTATGGTGGGAAAGATGACGTAATGTCAACAAGGCAAGAGGCCGAAGATTATCTTTTAGGAATAATAAAATCAACTGTAGAGAGGGGCGGAAAGATTTTGATGCCAGTTCTTGGAGTTGGACGTTCACAAGAAGTTATGGTAATAGTTGAAAAAGCAATAAAAGAAGGAAGATTAGATGATATTCCAGTATTTGTTCAAGGAATGGTTTGGGATGTAACAGCAATTCATACAACATATCCAGAATTTTTCAATTCGAAAATAAAACAAGATATTTTTCATAAGGACACAAATCCTTTTTTATCGGATGTATTCAAAATGGTTGGATCACATAAAGAAATGATGCAAGTAGTTGAAGAATCTGGGCCTTGTATAATCATGGCAACATCTGGTATGATGACTGGTGGAGCTTCAGTAGAATATTTTAAACATTTAGCAGATAATGCAAAAAATTCTTTGGTACTAACTTCTTATCAGGGGGAAGGGTCTCTAGGTAGGAGATTACAACAAGGAGAAAAAGAAATTTTATTTACTGTGGGAAATAAACAAGTTCCAACAAATGTTAAACTAGATATTTATTCAATTCATGCATTCACTGGACATAGTGATAGAAACCAGTTAATGAATTATTTCAGAAGGGCATCTCCAAGACCAAAAAAAGTTATAATGGTTCACGGAGAAAGTTCAAAATGTCTTGATCTTGCTAGTTCTTTGCATAAGATGATGAAGATAGAAACTATAGCACCTAAAAATCTAGAAACAATAAGATTAGTATAAATTTATAAATAATAAGTTTAATTAATTCTATGAAAAAGAGTTTGATATTAGGTTTCAGAACATTTAAATACTATATGCTTGGAGTTCAAAAAGATTTAATGGATAGTAAAGTTGATGATGTGTATATGATGTCAAAAGAAGAATATGGACCTCTTAATTGGGAATATAATTCAGCATTCATAACTTCGAAATAAATAATTACCACTACTTAGTAAATACAAATAACAAACTTTATAAACACCTAATCCTGCAGTTTTTTCATGAAAAAGACAATAATCTTACTTGGATTAATATTTGCACTTGGTTGGTTAGCTGGCAATGTGTACAGCATAGAACAGTTAGAGAATCCAATAAGTTTTACTACAAGTGAACTTATTTCACCATTTGACAGAATAGATTCAAATCAAATTTTAATTTATGAAGATTATATATTAATTAGAATACAGGGAGCAACATTGGCATCATATGCAAACACAAATTCAATGGATCCAATATTAGATAGTGAAGCAAATGGGATAGAAATAATTCCGACTTCAGAAGAAGATATTAGAGTAGGAGATATAATAACATATGAAGCAAGTTGGAATGAAGGATTAGTAGTTCACAGAGTAATTTTCATAGGAGAAGATGAAGAAGGTTGGTATTGTGTAACAAAAGGAGATAATTCAAGATTTACTGATCCCGGAAAAACAAGATTCGGCGAAATAAAATATTTACTAATAGGAGTGATATATTAAAATGACAATAGGATTTAATTCAACAGAAAAGAAAGAAAAGACAATAAATTATAGTTCTCTTTTGGGAGAATATGTTAAGATAAGTACTCACAATGGTAGTTATCTTGGAAAATTAGACCACACAAATAGTGATACAACAGTAACAAATCCAAGTTTAATAGATTTAGGTTACTTTAATGTTTCAAAATATGAAGTTCAAGACAAAGATATCATAATTTCAACTGAAAGTGTAATATCAATGGTTCCAGTGCCAAAATCTTTGTTAGAGAATATAGTGAATGAAGCAAAAAAAGAAACAAAAAAGATTGAAGAGTTAGAGGAAGAATAAAATGGATAAAAAAGAAATAATTAAGAGAATAAATTTAGGGGATTTTGTTTCAATAGATTATGAAGAAGGGATTTTCAATAAGAGAGTAACAGAATCCATAGGGCACATCTACGAAGTTAGTGGAAATAACTGTAAATTATTAGAAAGAGACTGGGCAGAGTTTTTAGATTTGCCAAAACCTTCGAAATCCGAGTATGAAAGAAGAAAAACAATACCTTATAAACGGATAAAAAATATATATAAAGTTTAAAATGGAAAATATAGAGAAAATAATACACAACACAAGAGAAGAATATAAAGAAGAAGTTCTAAAATTGAAAGAAGAAGGATGGGAAATAGAAAAAGAAACAAGAGTTTATTCAAGATTTAAGAATAATTTCCCACAATTAATGGAAACTAGTACATGTTACTTAAGGGCGGCAATGTTACCTGATTATATGGAAGTTTACTTTAATCCTAAATCGCAAGACTAATTGCCCAACCAATAAAACATCCTGCTGTCAGAAATGGCATTGCAGGGTAAAACTTTTTCTTTTCACTCAATAATAATAGTAGAAGTAATGCCAATCCAGCAAATAGACTAACAATATAAGCATCAATAAGGCCGTTAGTTTTCATAATAACTCCAGAAAATAATAAAGGGAATCCGATATCTCCGCCTCCAAGAATAGCAACTTTATTTTTATTATATGGGATCATCAAACCTGCAAAAACTTTAGATTTGGCTTGAAATTTAGCCATTTTGACCATATGTTTAGTTTTCCAGACTGCAATCATATCATAAAGTGAAACTACCACCAGTAATATTACAATAGCAAATAAGTTTAATATCGGAACAAAAATTCCTGCAAGTCCACCATAAATAAATAATTCACTAAAATTATGGAGAATAGCAGTAGGCCTTAACACTTTTAACAAAGCAAAACCAATTGCCAAAAATAAAGCAATATATTGATGAATAAATGCTCCAAAACTTATCAATAAAGAATACATAATTGCAATAAAAAACCAGAGTTTCCAAAGTTTCAGTGCACTAAATTTTATTAATAAAAGAGCAATAAATGTAGCAATCATGATTGCAACAATTATTGGAACATAACCCACATCTTCATTAACTTCGGGCCTTTCAATTCCAAGAGGAAGGTCATTGCCAGCAATATATTTATCAGTTACTGATAAACCAATAAAATGGGCTGTCAAGAATAGTAAAAATATTATTAACGTAATTTTAACTGAATGTTTCATATTCAATAATTCATTCATTCATTTAAATAATTTTTGTAGGAAGATTTTTAAAATATAAATTTAATATAGTATTATGAATAATTCATTAGCAAAAAGAGGTTCAACGGCAGGATTTTTAGTTGGGATATTACTAGAAATTGTAAATATCATCTCCCGAGGGAAAATGGGGTTATATTCATTATATCCTTTTTCAGTATTGTTCGGAGATGGAAGCATTTCTTGTACTGGAGAATTTTGTTGGACAGTCGATATTCTTGCAGGTATGTTGCTTGGAGGAATTTGGATAATTATTGTAACAACATTGATCGGATTTATAATTGGAAGTTTTTTAAAAAACAAATAGTTTTTTATATTACAGATTTTAAAATTTAAATATGAAAAAAGTAGGTTTAGTTCTTGGAGGCGGTACAGCATTAGGGTTTACACACATTGGAGTACTAGAAATATTAGAAAAGAATAAAATTCCTATTGATTATATAAGTGGAACAAGTATGGGTGCAGTGGTTGGCGCACTTTACGCATCAGGATTCTCAATAAAAGATTTAAAGAATTTAGTAAGTTCAACAAAGTGGGAAAATTTAGTTGATTTCAAATTACCTGATCGAGGAATACTTTCTGGAGATAAAATTGAGGATTTTCTAAGAGTACTTCTAAAGAATAAAAAATTCAAAGATTTAGATATACCTTTGACTGTGATAGCAACAGATGTATACAATGGCGAAAAAATAATTTTCAAAAAAGGAGATTTAGCTAGTGCAATAAGAGCAAGCATATCATTACCAAGTATTTTTGTACCTTTTAAGTATGGAAAAAGAATTTTAGTTGATGGAGGTTTAGTTGATCCAGTTCCAGTAGATGAAGTAAGAGATATGGGGGCAGAAGTAGCAATAGCAATCGATTTATCTAGGCCAATGAAAAATATAAGTATAAATTCAAGAAGTGGGAAAAATAAAGAATTTATGAGAAAAATTGAGAAAAAGATGATAGAACAAGAAGTTGAAGAGATAAATAAGTATGTTGGAAGGCATAGTAAAACAATGCCTTGGTTTGTTAAAAGTATAGTAAGTCATCCAAAAAGAGTATTGGATTATCTTTTCAAACATAGATTAAATACTCCTGAATTATTAACAGTAACCTCAAATTCTTTTGAAATAATGGTTAACGAATTAAGTAAACATGCATTAGAAAAGGCAGATTATGTAATCAATCCAAATCTTAACAACTTTTCAAGATTTGATTTCAATGAAGCATCAAGAATAATAATCAGTGGGAAAAAAGCAACAACTAATTCAATAAAAGATATTAGGAAATTAATAAAATGATTAAAGAAGATTTTAAAGGAATATGTCCAGATTGTGGAGAAAAATTACATGAGGGACAACATAAATTTGCAGATGGGATTTATTATGTAATTTTTTGTAAAAATTGTGGATTTAGAAAAGAAGAACCTTTGGAAGATGAAAAAAGAATAAAACATCTAAAGATAAAATGAAAATAATATCTTGGAATGTCAATGGGATAAGGGCAATAGTAAAGAAAAACTTTAAAGAGTTTGTAAAAAAATCAAATCCCGACATTCTCTGCATACAAGAAACAAAAGCACACCCAGATCAAGTAGATGATATGTTGGAAGAATACAAACATCATTTTTGGAATGCAGCAGAAAAAAAAGGATATTCTGGAACTGCCATATTTTCAAAGTTAGAACCAACATCAGTTAAATATGGGATAGGAAAAGAGGAGCATGATAAAGAAGGAAGAGTGATAACTATAGAATTAGAAAAATTCTTTTTAGTGAATGTTTATACTCCAAATTCTGGACAAGAATTGAAGAGATTAGAATATAGAGAAAAATGGAACAAAGATTTTTTATCTTATTTGAAAAGATTGGATAAGAGGAAACCAGTAATTTTTTGTGGAGATTTAAATGTTGCACATAAATCAATTGATTTAGCTCATCCTCAATCAAATTATAATAAAACTGCAGGATACACAGAACAAGAAATAAAAGGATTTGATAATTTAGTGAATGGGGGATTCATAGATAGTTTTAGAGAATTTAATAAAAAACCAGAACAATATTCTTTCTGGAGTTATAGAATGAATGCAAGATCTAGGAATATAGGTTGGAGAATAGATTATTTCGGAGTATCAAAAAGATTCATGAAAGATATTAAGATTTCAAGAATTCTAAAAGATGTTTTAGGGTCAGATCATTGTCCGATTGAATTAATAATAAAATGAGTTTACAAGAATTAAAAAAAGATCTAGAAAAAGAATCAAATGAAAAGAAAGCTAATATTCATTCCCGGTTTTTCAAAACAGGGAAAGGAGAGTATGGAGAAGGCTCAATTTTTTTAGGAATCACAGTTCCAATATTAAGAAAGATAGCAAAAAAATATCAAGATTTATCGCTAGAAGATTTACAAGTATTATTAGATGATAAAATTCACACTTATAGATTTGTAGCAATAATAATATTAGTTGAAGATTATAAAAAAGCAGATAGAAATAAGAAAAAAGAAATTTATGAATTTTATTTAAAAAATTCCAAGAATATAAATAACTGGGATTTAGTTGATGTTTCGGCATCACATATTGTTGGGGAACATCTTTACAATCAACCAAGAATTGTTGCAAAAAAGAAATTACAACACCTCGCTCTTTCAGAAGATTTATGGGAAAGAAGAATAGCAATAATTTCAACATTTTATTTTATTAGGCAGAATAGATTAGGAGAAACATATGGGATTTCTAAAATGCTTTTAAAGGATAAACATGATTTAATACATAAGGCATGTGGATGGATGTTAAGGGAATTAGGAAAAAGAAATCAAAAAGTATTGGAAAGGTTCTTAGATACATATGTTCACGAAATGCCTAGGACAATGTTAAGATATTCCATAGAAATGTTTGAAGAAGAAAAGAGAAAATATTACTTGAATAAGTAACTTTTTAAATAAGATAACTATCTTACTATTAAATGTGGGGACGTAGCATAACCTGGCTAGTGTTGCCGGCTCCAACCCGGTAGGTGGGGGTTCAAATCCCTCCGTCCTCATTTATTTTTTTAGAAACTTTTATATAACTAGATTCCCAGATTTCTAATTATGAAACTTACTCCATATGAAGTGGAAGGAGAAATAGATTACAACAAAGTAATCAAACAATTTGGTGCATCATTAATTGATGAAAAATTGAAGGCCAAACTAGCGGGGCTTAAATTAATTGATAAAGATATATTTTTCGCACATAGAGATCTTGATAAAATAATAAAAAAAGATTTTGCAATAGTTTCTGGGAGAGGACCAAGTGCAAAGATTACTTTAGCACATTTACAACTATTTAAATTTGTAAAAGATATGCAAGATAAATTCAATTGCAGAGTTTTTATTCCTTTTTCAGATGATGAAAAGTTTTTATTTAATAAAAAATTAAGTTATGAAGAATCAAGAAGATTAGCTTATGAAAATGCTTTAGATATAATTGCTCTAGGTTTTGATCCAAAAAAAACAGAAATTATAATTGATTTTGAGAATATGAATCAAGAATTATATAATCTTTCCATGAAATGTGCAAAAACTTTAACTAATAATACAGTTAGGTCGGCATTTGGATTTACTGGAGATAAGAATGTAGGAATTAATTTTTATCCTGCAATGCAAGCTGCACATATTTTATATCCAACAATTAAATACAACATACCGACAATAGTTCCAATTGGAGTGGATCAAGATGTTTTTATAAAATTAACAAGAGATATAGCACATAAATTAAAATTACAAAAACCTGGAGACATTCTTTCAAAATTTATTCCAAGTTTAGAAGGAGCTTCGAAGATGAGTGCCTCAAATCCGAATTCTGCGATATATTCAGACGATTCGATGAAAGATATAGAAAAAAAATTAAAAAAAGCTTTTTCAGGTGGAAGAGAAACCTTGGAAGAACACAAAAAATATGGTGGAAATCCAGACATAGATGTTTGTTATCAATATCTTGACTTATTCTTAGAAAATGATGAAAAAAAATTAAAAGAAATATATGATTCATATAAGTCTGGAGAAATGACTACTGGCGAACTTAAGAAATATACAATAAAGAAAACCCAAGAATATTTAACAGAACATCAGAAAAAAAGAGAAAAGGCAAAAAAACTTTTACCTAAATTTTTAAGCAAATAAATCTTTTATTGCATTACTCATATCATTATATTCTTTGAATTTTTCACCATCTAATAATCTTTTAGCGTATGACCTTTCAATATAATCTTTTCAAGTTCAAGAGAATTCATGTCCTTGATTTTGGTTATATTTTTCATTGTAATTTAAACAGATTTTACTAAATTGGCCATAGCATTAACAAAAAATGGACTATTAACCCAAATTCCTGAATCTACTTTTTCATGTGTTTTTTCATCAGTTAACATAAATAAAACTTCTTTGTTGTCCACTAAAACAAATCTAGCGTCTAAATTTTTTGCTTCAATAACTTCTGCAAAATCTTCAAAATAATTTTCTTTTGATTTATTCGGTGCCAATATTTTAATTACAATCCCTTTCTTAGATTTACTTGCAAGGGATTTAGCAAAGTGATCATTTTTTCTAATAAGACCTTCATCTGTAGTAGCTATAACAACACTTTTTTTTGATTTTTTAATCATACTCTCTATTTGATTGTATAAGTTTTTTCTGCCATGTATTGAACCTGAGATAGTGGTTGGATCAACATGTTGTATCCCATTTTTGAATAATAAATTAATTTCTTCAAAGAAATCTGCGCCACTTAACTTATCTATAGTTTTAAGCTTAGTCTCTGCATCTTTTTTTATTCCTTTCTTCAGTCTTGAAATAATTTCTTTTGGATCTATTGCTATGTATTTTATAGGTTTTCCAACCTTTAAGATAACAAATCCTCTTTTTTCTAATGTTTCAAGAACGTCATAACTTCTAGATCTTGGAACTTCGCTTATGTCTGAAATTTCTCCAGCAGTAGCTATTCCCTTAGAAAGTAATGCTGCCCATACTTTAACTTCATATTCATTCAAATCGAACGAGGATTTTAGTTTTTTTAAAAACTCATTATCTAGTATCATTGTAAAAAGGAAACAAAAAAAAGCTTTTATAAAGCTTTCTATAAGTTGTTATTGTTCAGTAGTTACAGAATAGAAAGACTTTTAAAGGCTAGATTCGAAAATAAATTACAATGGCAAATATATTTAATGAAGGGATGAATCCAAATAAAGACCTTCCAAGTTTAGAAAACGTAGTAAAGTTTGAAAAAGAAATTAGGAATCTTGGAATAGTAAATACAATTGGATTTAAAACAGAGGTGTATGTAAAGTGTCCACATACTGAACAACCTTGTGAATATGCTCCAAGAGAAGGAATGGAGAACAGAGGTTATGAAATCTTATTTTTAATGAGAACAAGGCCAAGAATTGTTAGAGAAGTTGAAGGAGATAGAAAAAAGTTGAGATTACCAAATTACAAGGATCTTTGTGAAACTTGTGAGTATACTAAATTTCCAGGGAAATCAACAAAAAGTTTTATTAGTGAAAATTTAATAACTCTTCCAGATAATAAATAAAATGTACGATAAACAAAAATCCTTTGGAGAAAGAGATGGAAATAAAGATATAGAATTCCAATATTCTGAAACTGATAGTTTATTGGATTTTGATGCCTCTTTAAGTTTTAAAAAAGATTCATTTAGTAATCCAGATTCAATATTGAATTTCTGTTTAGATATTGTAGATTTTCAGAAATTGTATTTACCTGGAGAAGATTTGGAGATTTCTCAAACTGGAGAATGGGTAAAAATAAATTTATGGATATCTCATGATAAAGAAGGAGAAAAAGGAACCCCCACCAAATTATACAAATTAAAGAATTTTTTTGAAGAACTTAATCCAGTAATAAAGAAAGCAAATGGAAATTCCTTAGATAATCTAATTCATGAGTTTGTTAAAGAAAATCCTAGTTTATTATTTGATGAGGACTTAGAAAATGAAATATCTAATGATCTTATGATAAATTTAAAGAAAGATTATCAAATTTTAGAAAATGAAGTAGAGTACAAGGAAGATCCATACATCGAAGCAGTATTAAGTTGGGTAACTTCAAGATTAAATCAAGCCGAATTAATAGAATATATAATAGGCGATAATTTAGATAAAATTTCTGAGGAACATTATACTCATCTTACACCAGAAGTATCTGATGCAGTGAAAGGATGGATGGAATATGAAGGTGGATTTCCTAGGGAGGAAAGATTATCTTCAAAAACAAGATTGTGCAAACTAATTAAAAGAAATCTGAATGATTTAATCGAAAGTCAAAAAGAATTAGAAAAAAATATTTATCTTAATAAAAAGTAATCTTTTTAAATGAGTTTTCTTAATAACCTTATATGAAAAATCTAATAGAGTCAATGCATCCCTTAGAAAGGAAAGTTTTGCCAGTTTTAAAAAACAATCATACTCTATTAGAAATTAAATCTGCATTGTCTACTATGGATGAAGTTGAAATAATACGTGCATTACAGTGGTTAGAGAATAAAAAAGTTCTAAAAATAAATACAAAAGTTTACGAGTTAGTTTCTATAGACAAAAATGGAAAAGAAGTGATAAAAGCAGGTTTACCAGAAAAAAGATTAATTAATGCAATAAAAAAAGATATTTCATTATCTGATTTAAAAAAAATATCCAAACTGACAAATGAAGAATTTAATGTTGCTCTGGGAATTTTGAAGAAAAAAGCAGCAATCACTTTAGAAAAAGGAAAAGTTGCTATTACAAAAAATGGGGGAAAAGTAAAAGCCTCAGAATCATTAGAAGAAGAATTCTTGAAACTATTATCAAAAAAAGACATAAAGAAAGATGATTTGACAGATAAGCAAAAATTTTCACTAGATCAATTAAAATCAAGGAAGAATTTAATAAAGTTAAATATAATTAAAGAAAAAAGTATTGAATTAACAGTATTGGGAAAGAAATTAGTCTCGCAAAAACTTGATTTCTCAGGAATAGCAGACACATTAACTCCTTCAATGTTAAAAGATGGATCTTGGAAAAAAAAGAAGTTTAGAAGATATGATATCAAGATAAATGTTCCAAAAGTTTACCCAGGTAGGAGACATTTCTTAAATGAAGCAAAACAACATGCAAAAAAAGTTTGGTTAGACATGGGTTTTCAAGAAATGACTGGACCAGTAATAACTTCTTCATTCTGGAATTTTGATGCACTTTTCGTTCCACAAGATCATCCAGCTAGGGAAATGCAAGACACATTTTTTGTAAAAGGAAAAGGAAAACTCCCAAAAGACTTCAAAGATAAAGTAAAAAGAGAACAAGAAAAAAATTGGAAATATGAATGGTCAGAAAAAGAAGCAGAAAAATTAGTACTAAGGACACATACAACAGTACTTTCTGCAAAAACCTTATCAAAATTGAAAAAAGAAGATTTGCCAGTAAAATATTTCGCAATTGGAAGAAATTACAGAAATGAATCATTGGATTGGTCACATCTTTTTGAATTTAATCAATCAGAAGGAATAGTAATCGACGAAAATGCAAACTTCAAGCATCTTTTAGGATATTTAACAGAATTCGCAAATAAAATGGGATTTGACAAAGTAAGATTTAGGCCTGCACATTTCCCTTATACGGAACCAAGTTTGGAAGGGGACGTATTTGATCCAGTAAATAAAAAATGGGTCGAGTTCATTGCAGCAGGAATATTCAGGCCAGAGGTAGTTAAACCACTCCTAGGATTAGATGTACCAGTACTAGCTTGGGGTCCAGGACTTGATAGGATGATTAAAGCAGTTCACGAAATAAGTGATATTAGAGAATTATACAAAAATGATTTGAAACAATTAAAGGAGAAAAAAGTTTGGATATAAAATGCCTACAATAACACTAGATAAAAAAGATTTATTGAAACAAGTTGGAAAGAATATTCCAGATGATAAACTAAAAGATAGAATTTCAATGCTTGGAACAGATCTTGAATCAATAAATAAAGATAATGTAGAAGTAGAAATTTTTCCAAATCGTCCAGATATGCTTTCTGCAGAAGGATTTGCAAGGGCACTTTCATCATTCATAGGGATGAAAAAAGGATTAAAGGAATATAAAATAAATAAATCAAATTACGTAGCAAAAGTAGATAAAAAAGTTACGAAGATAAGGCCATATGCAGTTGCAGCAGTAATAAAAGGAATAAAATTAGATAATCCAATTATCGAATCATTAATGCAAGTTCAAGAAAAATTACATGCAACCTTTGGAAGAAATAGAAAAAAAGCATCAATCGGAGTTTATGATCTAAATAAAATAAATTTTCCAATTAATTATACAACAAAACCAAACAATTTCAAATTTACACCACTAGAAATAAAGAATGAATTAACTCTTTCACAAATTTTAGTTAAACATCCAAAAGGAAGAGATTATGCAAAATTGTTAGATGGATTTTCAGATTTTCCAATTTGGATTGATTCAAATAATCAAGTCTTATCTATGCCTCCAATAATAAATTCTGAAGAAACAAGAGTAACAGATGAAACAAAAGATATTATTATCGATGTAACTGGAACAGATTTATCAACAATAGAACATGCATTAAACATGATTGTAACTGGCCTTGCAGATAGGGGAGGAAAAATTTATTCAGTTAAGGTTGGAAATGAAATATATCCAAAATTAGCTCCAATAAAATTAAAATTAGATCTAAATTATGTAAACAAAATTTTAGGATTAGAATTGACAGAAAATCAAGTAAAATCTTTATTAGAAAAAATGGGTCACGATTACAAAAAACCATATGTATTAGTGCCAGCTTACAGGGCAGATATTTTTAGTCAGATAGATTTAGTTGAAGATATAGCAATTTCATATGGTTATGAAAATTTAGAACCTGTTATTCCAAATGTTGCAACAATAGCAAAAGAGGATGAATTAGAAGTTTTCAAAAACAAAATAGCAAATCTTTTGGTTGGTTTCGGGTTAATAGAAACAAATACTTATACTTTAACAAGCAAATTAAAACAATCTAAATTAATGAACACAAAGGTGAAAGTTGTAGAGTTAGAGAATGCATTAAATGAAGAATATAATGTTATGAGGGCATGGGTAACTCCAAGTTTATTAGAAGTGTTAAAGAATAATAGGCAACACGAATATCCTCAAAGAATTTTTGAGATGGGTGATGTGTTTACTCCAAAAGAAAAATCAAGATTAGCAGTTGCTTTAGCACATAAAGCTACAGATTATACTGAAGTAAAACAAATTTTGGATTATCTATTAACAACATTAGGTTTAGAATATTTAATAGAAGAAGTAAATCACGATTCATATATTCCTGGAAGGGTGGGGAGAGTTATTGTAAAAGGAAAGGAAGTGGCATTCATAGGAGAGGTGGCACCAGAGGTATTGTCAAATTTCGCCTTAGAAGTTCCAGTCTCAACATTTGAATTAAATTTAACAGATCTGTTTGATGTTATAAAATAGATAAACTTTAAAAGTAAAAACTTTCTAATTACTTTGTGGAATACGACTTAGAGATTGATAAAGTTATAGAAGAAATAAAGAAGAACAAAGCAAAGAGAGTTTGTTTGCAGTTTCCAGATGGATTAAAACCAATGGCAACCAAGATTGTAGATGAAATTAAGGAAAAAGTAGATGCAGAAATATTTATCTGGGCAGGTTCATGTTATGGATCTTGTGATGTTCCAGTTGGATTAGAAAATTTAAAATTTGATTTATTAATTCAGTTCGGACACTCAAAATGGCCTTTCGAGGCAAAATTAAAAGAACATAATTTCAAATAAAATGAAATTTAAAAAAGAGGTAGTAATAGTAAGTGTAATAGTGATTGTATTAGTATTAATTTTATCAAATTTTTTTCCAATGCCTAGATTTGCTCGGTCTTGTGGAGATTGTACTGGTTGGGTTGATAAGGAATGTGGAGGATCTGCAGGAGTGCTCGAGTGTAGTTCTTTAGAAATGTTACAAAAGAGAACATGTATGCCAGTAGCTGAAGATATAGGAATATGGTTTCCAACTGGAGAAGATGGGATTCCACTTTCATCTCCAAAGAGGGAAACCCCTGAAGAATTAAGTATTCTAATTAACGAAGAACAGAAAGAAGAACAAGAAGAGAAATCTGATAAAGAAATTGAAGAACTTGAAATTGAAGAATCGGAAAATACGGAAGAAAGTAACGAAGATATTAATTTAGATATATCTTCAACAGAATCATCATCTCATTCAACAAGAGTGGACAAACAAAGAAGTATTCCTCCATCCTGTACTGCAAGATGTATTCCAATGCCAGAAGTTTGTAATACTCCTCCAAATGAACCATTTAATCCAACCCCTCAAGATTTAGAGGAAGGAGTAGAGATAGAGACTCAATTATCTTGGGAATCAAACGATCAAGATAACCAAGAATTAAATTATGATATCTATTTTGGAACGACAGATTCTCCAGAATTGGTAGAATCAGAACACCATCAAACAAATTATATGTTACCACAACTAAATTATTCATCAAATTATTTTTGGATGATAACTGCTGATGATGGACATAATGAAACAAATAGTTCTATCTGGATGTTTACAACAAGAGAAGAGCCAAATTACCCTCCTCAAGAACCTTCAAATCCAATTCCAGAGAATGGAGCAAATGATACGACAATAACTCTAGTATTATATTGGACAAGTTCTGACCAGAACGATGACGATTTAACATATGATTTATATTTCGGAAAAGAAACACTGGAACTAATCTCAGAGAATCAAACAGAAACAAATTACACAACAATTCAATTAAATTATTCAACAACATACTTTTGGAGAATAGTGGTTGATGATGGAATAAATGAAACAAATGGAACAACATGGAATTTTACAACTGGAGTTTTACCAAATAATCCTCCAAATCAACCAACAAATATGGACCCTGTTAATGGTTCAACAAACGTCCCTACAAATATAGTTCTAACATGGAGTGGTGAAGATCCAGATGGAGATACATTAAGTTATGATGTATATTTTAGTACAAATTTTAATCCAATATTAGTATCAACATCACAAACAGAAGAATATTTTATTCAAGAATTAAATTATTCAACAACATATTTTTGGAAAGTTGTATCGATAGATGAGCACAGTGCAACAAATGATTCAGAAATTTTTACATTCACAACAAGGGAAGAAGAGCTTCCTTTAGCAGACAGTAATCCAGGTCCTTATGCTCTTTTTGATGTAAAAGTAGAATTACACGAAGATACTAATATAGCTTATCCTGGCGGAGATATTTATGCAGACATAATTTTGTATAACATGGGAACAATAAGTCCAGTGGATGTAATCCTAGATTGTACATTAGAAGACATGGAAAGAAATGTTTTTGATTATTTTCAAGAAACTTTGATGGTTGAATCTCAAACAAAAATAGAAAGAAAAATGACAATGCCAGAATCTTCAGAAATTGGAAATTATGTATTCAGTTGTGTATTAACTTATGCAGAAGAAGTTGCAGTTAGTCAAGACCTATTTAGGATAATAGAACAAGATATACATGAAGAAGAACCTGCAATAAATTATGATGTTTACAAATTAATTTTAATATCGCTATTAGTATTAACAGTTCTTTTATTTGCAAAGGTGAAGAAGAAAAGAAAAAGAAGAAAAAAGAGAAAATAAATAGTTAGTTTTTTATAAGATTAATAATTAATTTCAACATGGAACTTGAAACAATAAACTTACCTAAACAATTGATGGATAGTATACGAGAAACAATAAAAAAGACAAATTTATTTGCTGATGAAACAGATTTTATAAATCAGGCAATAATAAAACAAATGTCAAAATTGAATAAGGAAAATTAAAATGGCAAACGAAGAAACAATAGGATTTCATAAAGGCGCAGTAGATACACTACTAAAAGAAAGGCAAGAACTTTCAAAGATTCTTAGTATCGTGGAGCATTATTTAAAGGCACATATTGAGGAATTAAAGAAACTTGGTGTTGATATAGAATCAGAATATAAACAAGCTCAAGATGCTGCACAGGCTCAACAACCTCAACAGCCACAAAATCCTGAGCAACCAACAGAAAGTTTTAGCGGTTTAGATGATAGAATCGCATAATTTTTTTTATTTTTTTTAAGAAAAAGTATTTGATATCCAAGTTCCAACAATTCTAGTAATTAGAATAACAAATATTGCAATAGCATAATGCTCAATAAGTATTTTCCAAATTTTTAATTTATGTAGTTTTGCAATCCAAATACTAACTGAAGTAATTAATAAGAATCCCCAGATAATATTAATTAGTATAGCAATTTGAAGATCAAATAATAAAAATGGTATTAAAAAAGTTGAAGCAAAGAAAAATTTAGAAAATAAAGTAGATAGGGTTGATTCCCAGACTTGTTTTTCTTTCACTTTCTTTTCTAGTTCTTTAGTTATGTGGATTCCAAAAGCATCAGAAAATGCATCAGATATTGCAATCGCTAATATTCCTGCGATAACTACTACCATAGAATTTGTACTATAATAAAGTCCTATAATTAAACCAAGAGTAGTAATAGTTCCAGAAGCTAATCCGAACCCAACCCCAGTTTTATAAGAATCTTTCATAAAAGAAAAAAATAGAATTTAGAGTTTATAATAATTTCTATATAAAATTAAAAAGTAAAAAAGGATTTGATTTTAGCTGTCAAATCATTAACAAAATTTTTGCTTTCTTTCGGTTCATTGAATTTTCTCACCCCTTCAGCTATTTCAATAGCTTTAACTAAACTAGATCTAGAAGGAACTCCTTTCAATCCAATTGGTTGATCAGACTCAGGTCCTGTAACAAGAACAGTAGGAACTGCCATTATGTTATATTGTTGAGCTCTTTTCATTCCATCACTAGTTCCAGTACTAGTTTCAATAATATGAATTTCAGGTTTTTCTTCTCTAACTTCTTCAGAAACCTTCACTGCGTGTGGGCAGTGTGGGCACGTCGGCGATGTGAAAACTTCTAATTTAACTGTCATTTTTGTAACCTCTTTTTAAAGTTTTATTCAAAATAGAAATCTATTTATAAATTTTGTTGCTCAACAGAACCTACTTTTTTAATTTACTTAATAATTCTTTAATTTCTTTTATATTTTTAGAAGTTGCAAGTTTTTCCCTGGCCCTATTACCTCCGACCATAAACTTAGTAAAATCTATTGCATGGAGTTTCAAATAATTAAATTTTGTATCAAATTTCTTAGAATAACTCAAATATTTGTTAAATATTTTTAATTTTTTCTCAAAAGAAAGTTCGTCATACTTGTCTTTTTTCAAATAATCATCAATTTGTTTGAAAATGAATGGATTTCCCTTGGCTGCCCTTCCAACCATAATGTAATCACAACCAGTTTCTTCAAACATTCTTTTAGCATCTTCGGGAGTTCTAATATCTCCATTGCCAATTACCGGGATTTTAATAGATTCTTTTAATTTCTTTATTAATAACCAATCTGCTTCGCCAGAATAACCTTGCTTCACAGTTCTTGGATGTAATGCAATCATTTGAATTCCTTCTTCTTCTGCAATTTTTGCTATTTCTAAGTATTTGTTAGGTTTTGTTTTACCAGACCTAATTTTCAAAGTAATTGGTTTTTTAGTAGAATTAACTAAAGTTTTGAAAATCTTTCTTGTTAATTTTGGTTCTTGCAACAGTGCTGCGCCAGCCATTTGGTTTGTGATGTGGGGTGATGGGCAACCCATATTATAATCAATAATGTCAAAATAAGGTTCAACAACTTTAACTGCCTTTTTCAATAACCTTAAATCAGATCCAAATAATTGTATAGAAATTGGTTTTTCTTTTTTTGAAAATTGAATAAATTCTTTTATTTCATCTTTTTTTGCAACAATAGAATGTGCACTAGTTAATTCAGTCACTACCAAACCTGCCCCATTCTCTTTACAAATTAATCTAAAGGCCGGATCAGTAAATCCTGCCATTGGTGCAAGGAAAACTTTTGATTTAAATTTAGGCAATTTCATAGTAAAATTAAAATTTTATTTATTTATTAAGTTTGGGTTAACAAATAATTCATCAGAATATCCAAATACATAGCATTATAAATGGATGATTAACTTGATTGTTATGGCAGACTTTAATTTAAGTGAGGCTCTAAAATCCAGAAAGAAAAAATCATCTGGAAGAAGAGATAAAAACAGAAATTCAAAACGTTTTGGAGGATCAAATAAGAGAGATTCAGGAAGATCCAATAGAAGAGATTCTGGCAGATTAGAAATGACTAAAGTTACTTGTGATTCATGTAAAAAGAGATGCGAGGTGCCATTCAAACCAACTTCTAGTAAACCAATTTATTGTGAAACTTGTTTTAAGAAAGAAGAAAGTCCAAGATCTAGTCCAAGGTCAAGTTCAAAATCTAATGATCTTGATAAAGAAATAAAAAAGATAAATAAAAAACTAGATATAATTTTAAAAGCCTTAGAGCTTGATTAAATTAATAAGCCATTTTTATTGAGAATTTCTTTCAATTCATTTTTATCTTTTAAGATTGTTTTATATACCCAGGTATAATGTTTCATATTGCCAATAACTTCTTTAGCTTTGTTCCCACCAATCAATTTTCCAAGGGCCCAAAATTCATAATAATTTATAATTAGGTGAACATAAGTTGCAAACCTTGTTCCTGCTCCCTCTGGAAGGTTCACTGGAACTTCTGGATATTTTTTAACTAAATCTTTGATACAAGAAGTTATTTTTTCTCTATTAATGTCTTCAAACCAATGAAATTGTTCATGAAGAAAAACAGACAAAAGCATTAATTCATTATTTCCATATTTTTCATTTGTATTCAGGGTTAAAACAGGGCGAGAATGAGGTATCTGTGCATCTTCGTCAATAATAATATTTTTTGTATAAATAAATTTAGAAGCATCGTATTTTTTCAACAAATTAATCAATTTATTTTTAATATCTTTCTCTTTTTTAGAATTATTTTTCAAAGATATATTTAGCATACAAAATAATGAACATAAAAGTTTTTAAATATTCTGATTAACTAATTATTATGCATTTAAGTCCAAAAATTTACAATTTCATTGTACGTCCTAGATTTTCAATAAATATGTACATAAGAGATATAATTCAAAGAGAATTTAATTTCAAAAATAAAAAAGTTCTAGATTTTGGATGTGGTCCAAGGCCAATATCCTATTATTTTCGAAGCAAAAAATTACCTAGGGGTTGATGTAGATAAGAGAAGAATAGAATCTGCAAAAAAGAATTATAAAGATTATAATTTTAAAGTTATAAAAGATAGCATAATTCCTTCAAAAACAAATTCATTCGATTATATCTGTATATTTGCTACCTTGCATCATATTCCAGATAACATTATAATAAAATCAGTAAAAGAATTTAAAAGAGTATTAAAACCAACAGGAAAAATAGTTGTAATTGAACCAGTACTCTCAGAAAAGTATAAATTCAATAATTGGTTTATGAATACTTTTGATGATGGAGGCCACATAAGGTCAGAAATAGATTACAAAAAGTTTTTCAGTAAAGAGTTTAATATAAAAGTACATAAGAAATTTAGAAAATTTTTACTTTACAATGAAATATTCTTTTCAGCAAAAAGGAAATAGATATGGCAACTGATAAAAAAACAATAGAATCTTATAACAAGTATGCAAAAAACTGGGCGAAAGATTTACGTGCAGGTAAAAATAAGTCTCATGAATTCTTAGAAAAACCTGCAATGTATAAGAAACTTCCAAATCTTTCAAACAAAATTGTTTTATGTATTGGGTGTGGAACTGGAGAAGAATGTGAATATTTGTTAAGTAGTGGAGCAAAAAAGGTTATTGGGGTAGATCTTTCACCAGGATTAATAGAATATGCAAAAAAGAGTTATCCAGATATAGAATTTCATGTGATGGATATGGAAAAATTAAAATTTAAAGATTCTTCATTTGATTATATTTATTCGAGTTTAACTATGCATTATGTAGAAGATTGGAAAAAACCATTAAAAGAAGCACATAGAGTATTAAAAAATGGGGGGGGATCTCCTTTTCTCTACACATCACCCTGTACGTTGGGGATCTGAAAAAAAGGTGGAAGGAAAGAAAAAAACATTTCTTTTAGGATATTTCAAAGATAAGGAAAAACAAACTTCAAAAATATATGGAGATTATTTAAATACTAGAAAAGTAAAAGATAGTTGGTTTGAGAATTTTAAAGTTAGTTATTATCATAAACCAATTTCATCAATGTTAGACGATATCAGAAATTCTGGATTTGAACTAATTGATTTCTTAGAACCAAAACCAGTGATAGAAGCAAAAAAGAAAGAAAAATTATTTTGGGAGATTCATCAGAAAATTCCATTATTTATCATTTTCGAACTTAAGAAAATTAATTCACAATAAAGTTTATTCAGATAAAAGTTTTGTAACTATTGCAATTCCTGTTGTTGCAACTACAGTAATGATAGCAACTTCAATCAAACTACCTTTTAGTGGACTAAATGCAGTTATTGCAACTATATACTCTTTTAATACTTCTCTCCAAGAAAGAGCTAGAAGAAAACCAAATGCTACAACAATTGCAGTCAGAAGAGATTTCTTTAGTTCTTTTTTATATGCTCTATGGCTGCCTTCAATATGTTTCTTAACGCGCGTACCTTTCTCTCTCAAAACCTTTGTAAGTAATTTCTTCTCTTTAGGTGTGAGTTTTTTATTCAGTTCTGCACGGGCATCCAGTTTTTAACCATACTTTAAAATTATTTTTGGGCTTTATTAATCTTTCTTGTAAATTCACTACTTTTAAAAACACTCAATTTTAATTAAAACATATGAATAAAACAACATTCAAGGACCTGTTTTTGGAAAAACCATTGATAAATTTAATAGAAAAGAATTTTCAAAAACCAACAGATATCCAAGCAAAAACAATACCTTTAGTAATCGAAGGAAGGGATGTAATAGCCAGTTCTAAAACAGGATCAGGAAAAACATTAGCTTTCGCAGCAGGAACAATACAAAATGTAGAACCAGATTTTGGATTACAAGCATTAATTCTAACCCCTACAAGAGAATTAGCAGAACAAGTTGCAGAGGTTTTCAAAGAGTTTTCAAAATATAAAAATTTAAACGTTGTAACTGCCTACGGAGGAGTTTCATTTAATAAACAAGTAAAATCATTAGAAGATGCAGACATAGTAATCGGAACGCCTGGGAGAATTTTAGAACACACTAAAGCAAAATCACTTTATTTACAAAGAATAACTACTTTTATTTTAGATGAAGCAGATGTAATGGCTAAACTCGGTTTTTTTCCACAAATAGAAAAAATCATGGAATTTTTACCGAGGAAAATCCAAACTATGTTATTTTCAGCCACTCAATCAAAAGAGATAAAAACATTAGCAAAGAAATTTATGAAGAAACCAATCAATATTGTAGCAAAAGAAAAAGTAGAAACTTCAAAATTAAATCAAATTTATTATGAAACAGAAGATAAATTTTCTTTATTATTATATTTATTAAAAAAAGAAAAATCAAAACTAGTTATGATATTTTGTAACACAAGAAAGAATGTAGATTTTGTTACAAAAAATCTAAAACAAAACGACTTAGATGTTTATTCATTCCATAGTGGAATAGATCAAAAACAACGAAATAAAATAATTGAGGATTTTAATGAGGGAAAGAAAACAATAATAGTTGGTACAAATGTACTCGCAAGGGGGCTAGATGTTGGAAATATATCCCATGTTTACAATTATGATACTCCTTTTGACCCAAAATTTTACATACATAGAATTGGAAGAACTGCACGGGCAGGAAAAGAAGGACGGGCAATAAGTTTGATAGCAAAAAGAGACAAAGATAATTTCAAGAAAGTTATAGAAATAAATAAAGTAAAGATAATAAAAAAAGAGATTCCTAATTTTGAAAAGATAAAACTAGATTATAAAATAAAAAAGAATTATAAAAAGAATTAAAGGGGGCCAGCCCCTATTAATCCTGAATCACTATTGAAAGGAGTGATATCCATCAAATTTGTGCACCTACAATCTTCACATTTTATTACGGCCTGGTGTTTTCCTTGTCCAGTGCCTCTAGATTTTTCCACTTCACAATCTGTTGCATATCCTCCAGTAAATCCATCAGCTATACATTCTTGTTTACAAACTAAATCTGCTTGCACTTTAGCCGAAGCTTTAGCTTCTTCTCTGGAGTCTTCCTTGTCTCCACATCCATAATACTTTCCATTCACTATTTTTCCAGTAGGACAGTTGTCCCAGTCAATAGTCGCAAATACAGTAAATGCCAAAGCAAAAACTACAAAAACAAACGCAATTATTGGTTTTGATTTCATACAAAACACCTCCATTTATAGTAAAATTGATTTATTCCTTTTTAAATATACTTTTTATAAAAGCTTTAGAAAACTTTAAATATCTTTTTAGAATATTATTATCCATTAAATAATCTAAAAACTTATAAATAACCAGTAATAAAAAAGAAGATTAAAATGGCAGTAGAATTTGATGAATTTAAAGGACATAAACTGATAAAACTTATCGGTGAACAAGACGCAGAAGCAAAATGGCCATTTAGCTTTGGAAAAATGAAAGCTAAATTAATAGTTGAAAATTTTGAAGAAATAAAAAAGTTTGCTGAAGAAGAATAAAAATAAAAAATGGAACATAAATCAAAAAAAGGAAGGAGAATAAGGCATGCATTAAATGCTCCCTTAATCTATTCTTTTATTGTTCCAGCAGTAATTACAGATATTGCTTTAGAACTTTACCACCAGATAGGATTTAGGCTTTGTGATATTGAATTAGTAAATAGATCAGATTACATAAGAATAGATAGGCATAAACTACATTATCTAACAAATACAGAAAGAATAAATTGTATGTATTGTGGGTATGTAAATGGTTTGTTTAATTATGGTACAGAAATTGCTGCAAGATCCGAACAATACTGGTGTGGTATACAACATGAAGTAGGTAAAAATTTCAATACTCCAAACCACCATAAAGGTTTCTTAAAGTTTGGAGATGAAAAATCTTTCAAAGAAAAATTTAATTAATTCTATTTGAGTGTGTAATTCCAGCATAATCATTCTCAAATAATAATACATATTCTTTTATCAAAAACATATATCTTTCTACCATTCCATCTGCAACTTCATTATCAATCAAATCAACGTGTTTTAATACTGCATAAGGGAATTCACGGACCAATCTATGGGCATCTTGATAATCTGCTTTCTCGATACTTGTTTCTAAATCTTTCAATAAGTCTTCTAAATACTCTTCTTTAGTTTCCATTTTATATTATAGTAGAACTAAATTTAAAAGTTTAACTAAATCATTCAGAACTAATTCTTTCCCAGTTGCAAAAGAATATCTAACTCCAAAATTACTGATTTCTTGACCAAATGGAAGTGATTTATATTTAGAAATAACTCTACCTTCCGAATCACTTATGATCCTATTACTATGAATTTTATCTGAATGATAATAATTAACTTCGTTGTCTTTTACGCTAGCAACCAAACTACTAGCATAAACATAACGAGTTACGTCCATCCTAATTTTTTCAATCGAAGGTTTTGTATTAACATCTTCAATTTCTATAGAACTACTAAAAGGCATACCAATAATTAACAAAATTAATATCGAACTCTTTTTTATATTAAATCCTAATAAAACAAGTATATAAAATTAACTAATGATTATCAAAATAGATAATATCATATATTCTTTTTTGCACATAATCAAATTGTTTATGGAAATAGCTTTGCAAATCTTTCCTATATAGATTTTTATTGGCATCCTGAAACTCAGTATATAATTTAATAAGTAATTGATCTAGTTGCATTTGATTAAGTTTTTTAATCGCCATACTTTTTATTAGAAAATCACCTTTAAAAATTGACCTCTTGACACGTTGACACGCACTCGCGGTTCATATATAAAGAATTCTTTCAATATTATCTAAGAGGTGAAAAAATGAAAATAAACGAATCTATTGAAAAATGGTACTTGGAATTAGTCGCTCAAGAATACGACGGACAAAGATATACTTTAGCCAATTCAATGATAGAATCTGGCCTTGTGTGATGTTCAAACCTCTTTTTAAGTTCAGGGGTTGTTTCAGTCTGCCTGTCTTGGGACAACCCCTTCTATTTCTTCTTACCCCATTTAATAGAGTTCCAAATTCTTTCATGTCCATAATATAAGAAGATTTTAGCAATAACCTCAAAACCACCAACAGCAAGAGAAATAGTAACATCTTTAGTAATGGAATAAACAATAATCATACTAAGTACTATTGCAGCTGCCCTATAACTAATTCCCTTTGCAAAACTTCTAGCGTGTGTTTCACCATTCATATAATTCATTATTTTATCTATTATTTAAATTTTACTTAAAACATGCATTGTTACCTTAAAGGGAGTTAAAACATTAAGTTTATATAATCAAATAAAAAGGAATTAAGTGGAGGTATTATTAAAATGGTACAAGCATATTGTGTTAAATGTAAGAAAAAAGGACAAGAAATGAAAGATCCAAAAATGAATAAAACTGCAAGAGGAGGATTTATGGCAAAGGGTACGTGCCCAGATTGTGGAACAACTATGTGTGCAATGATGTCAAAAGACAATGCAGAGAAAGCAATGGATAGTGGAGTGGAGAAGAATTTCTAACTCTTCTTTTTCTTTTTCTTTAATAACAAACCTTTTATATTAGAAATTCTAAATATTCTTTAAGGAGGTGCACTAATGGCTTATACACCAATTGAGATTATAGCAATGATTTTTCTTGCATTAGGAGTAATAAAGATGTTTTACTTGCTAATAAATCCAAAGGCTTGGATGAATTTTGCAAAGAATATGTATTCAAAACCAAAATCATTAAAATTTATATCTCTTATTTTGGCAGCAATAGTTTTTTATTATCTAATCCAAGTGTTCAATATAGTTGAAATTTTTGCAGTGATGGCGTTTCTAGGATTATTAATTGTATTTGGAATGGCAGATCATGTAGGGAAGATGTTGAAAGGTTTCAAAATAAAGAATATGTGGAAAGATTACTGGTTATACACATTGATATGGATTGTTTTAATGGCATGGGCAATTAAAGATTTATTCTTTTAATTCCCTTTTTCATTTTTTCTAAAAAACTCAATTTCTTTTTTCTTTTTATCTCTGAATAATATTTATTTTTCAAAACATCTAAATATTTTAGAATCCAAACAATTGAATTGTTTATATCTCTCTTTCTATGGTGGTGGTAATGATTATCATGAAATCCCAATTGTGGTCCTAGATAATCTTCAATTGCCCTAATTTCTTCTTCTAGTTTTCTTAATTCAAGATCTTTCATTTTAGGCGTGCAATTCTAAGTATTCTCTAACACTTCTACTAAGTTCTCTCCACATTTCTTTCTCTTTCTCACTTTGACTTAATTCTTTCATATAAAGAATAATCAGATTTCATATATAAAGAAAGAAGGGTATCTGTGACAATATGACAAAATAAAAATAGTTGAGAAAAAAATCCCAAGAAAAAAAATATCTTCAAAAAATTATACTAATAAATATTAAAATTATTCTTCACTCTTTTCAACATTACTAGCCTTTGGACCTCTGTCGCCTTCTTCTACATCGAATGTAACGGCGTCACCTTCTTGCAATCTAGCATCGCTTGCAAGACCAGATGAATGTACAAAGTATTCATTTCCGTCTTCTCCGGAGATGAAACCAAAGCCTTTTTGTTCGTTAAAAAACTTTACTGTTCCTTTCATTTGTTTTACTCCCGATAAAATTAATTATCTAAATTTACAGGAAAGTGCCTGTTTATAAAGTATTGCTTTTAGAATAATAATAGAATTAATGCCATTAATACCATTCCAAACAGAATACCTGTCACAACTTGCAGTATTGTATGTCCTTCTCTCTTCAATTGATCAACCAAACTATCTCCTGGGTACATTTTTCTAAATATTTTCTTTTGTTTTTCAACTTCTAATCTTATACCAAAAGAATCTCTGATAATTATTAAACTAAATGCCAAAACAACTATGCTCAACATAGAAAATTTTTGAGTGATTAAAATTGCCGTACTCAGTGCTGCCACAAAGGATGAATGTGAGCTAGGCATACCGCCATTAACAAATAAGCTAGAAAGAGTAAGTTTTCTAGTCTTTATAATCGTAGTAATAGTCTTTATTGATTGAGGGATTAAGATAGCTAAAATCAAACCCATTGTTATTAAATATAAATCTTCCATTAGAATAAATTAGTTTAATTATTTATAAATTTATTTAATTAAGTCGAGTAATTTCTAAATAACCTTTAAATTCTCCTTTAGAATTAACTAAAAAGTTATCAAAATTATAATTTTTTATGTCATCTCTAATTGATTTTATACTCTCTCATATTCTCTAATTATTTTTAATCCTGAAAAAATATAAAATACCCCTAAAAGAATTCCAGTTCC
>CAZTYO010000005.1:0-42949 GCA_964617925.1 Candidatus Woesearchaeota archaeon | reverse complement strand
TTGTAAACAATAACATTTTTAAACATTTATGTCTTGAGATTTTTATGAAGGATAAGTTCAAAGAAGCTGTCAAAACTTATAATAAAATAGCAAAAGTTTATGCAGAATATACTAAAGATCAAATTCTCCAATTTCAATTATCTAAATTTGGTTCTCTTTTACCTGGGAAAAAAATATTAGATGTTGGTTGTGGACCAGGTAGAGATTCTGGATACTTTCTTGAAGATGGTTTTGATGTTATTGGAGTAGATGCCTCTAATGAATTTATTAAAATAGCAAAGAAAGAAGTTAAAGGTGTTAAATTTAAGTTAATGGATTTTAGAAATCTTAATTTTAAAGATAATTCTTTTGATGGTTTGTGGAGCATGGCAAGTTTAGTTCACATAGATAGAAAAGATATGTTAAAAGTATTAAAAGAATTTTATCGGGTTTTATCTCCAAAGGGAGTTATTTATATTTCTGTTCGTGAAGGAGAAGGAGATAAAGAAGTTAAACAAGTGAAATATGAGAATGAACCGAGACATTTTTTTTATTATAAAGAAGATGAATTTAAAAAATATTTAGAAGATTCTGGATTTGTAATTATTGAATCTGAGATTAGTATATTGGATTCTGGTAAAAAATGGCTTGAAATTTTTGCTAGAAAACCAGAATAATCATTTGCCTATTATTTTTACTAAAATTCTTTTATTTCTTTGTCCGTCAAATTCTCCATAATATATTTGTTCCCACGTTCCAAAATCTAATTTCCCATTTGTAATTGCTATTGTAGTTTCTCTGCCCATAATTGTTCTCCATAAATGTGAAAAACCATTATCTTCTCCAGTTTGGTGATGGCGATAATTGAATTTTTTTGGTGCTAATCTTTCTAACCATTCTTTAAAATCTTGTATTAATCCAGATTCTGCATCGTTTATGAAAATACTTGCTGTTATGTGCATAGGATTTATTAAAATTAGTCCATCGTTTATTTCTGATTTTTTTACAATTTTCTCTATTTTTGATGTTATATTTACAAAATCTACTCTTTGATTTGTATTTATTGTTAATTGTTCCGTAAAAATTTTCATTGGTATGCTTCTTTGTGAAGTTTGATTAATTTTTTATTTTCTCTGAAGTTTTTTAAGATTAAATTAATCTCAGTAGCAATTGCATTTTTTAGATCAAGTGGATGAAGGTTTCCACTTATGAAATCTTTTTCTACTTCTAAATATGTAGAATACTCTAAATTTCCTCCATATTTCTCAGGTCTTTCTATTATGAGTTTTTCATTTCTATCTTGTTTTAAAACCATTATGAAATATTCTAATAATGCCATTAATCCATTATTTGTATCCTTTGCAATGCATTCTGCTTTGTTTATCTTTCTTTTTACTGTTTTTTCATCATCTAATGTATCTATTTTTGTTGCTTCGATGCTCGATGACATTTTTTCTCCAATTAGTCCCCTTATTAATGGATTCAATAATTCTATTCGTTTTTTATATCCAATTCTGGGTAAAAATTCTCTAGCAAACACCATAATCTTTCTTTGATCCATTCCTCCAAATTGCATATCGACATTTAGATATTCTTCATCTAATGCTTGCATTAATGGATAAATTATTCCAGATAATTTTGGATTATCTCCAAGTTTAACAACTTCTGAAGCTGCTTTTTTTGATGCATTAATTGTTGAGAATGTGCTAAGTTTTAATAAATCATGGAAGTAATTTTCTTTTAATTGTAATTCACTTCCTTTTACAAATTCTAATTTACTAATATCTACTTCTATTGTTTTTAAAATTGTTAAAATTAATTCTTTATAATATTTATATCTTTTTTCTAAAACTTCCCATGGAACACTATCTAGTGCTGCATGTAAATCTGCTAATAATATTTTTACTTTTAATCCGGCTTTTAGAAAATCTGCTATTTTTAACATTGGAAAGAAATATGCTATGGATACACTTCCAGTTGGCATTGTGCCCCAGTATATTGAGGGATTTTTTTTCTTTTTTAATAATTCTTTTAATTCTTTTTCCTCTATGACTTCTTGCAAATTCCTAGTAATTAAATCATATTTATCCATAATCTTAATCTTTAATTAGATATTATTTAAACTTTTTCTTTTAAAATTAAATAAATTAGGATTGAAACTCCAATGATATTAAAAGAATCTGCCATATTAAAAATTGGCCATACCTTTAAATCAATAAAATCTCTTACATATCCGAATTGTATTCTGTCAATAAGATTTCCGATAGTTCCACCGAGAATAAATGCCAAGGGTAAGTATAATTTTGGATATTTTTTATAAAAATACAATATTGCAATAGATATAAGTATTGAGAAGGATATCAATCCTATTGTGAAGTTCTGAAATAAGGAAAATGCTGCACCTGTATTCGTTGCATAATTTATTATTCCAATTGATTTATTTGTGAAAACTATCTTAGTTATTTGATCTAAAATAATAATAATTAAAGACATAAGAATAAATTTATATTTCATATTCTATCTAAGATTAGAAATCATTAAAAAGGTTATTGGTGTTCTTTTGTTATGAAAAAGGTATTAAGACTTAAAAAAAGAACACCAGATTACGATATTTGTTTGAAAAGTGTTAATAATCTGGATGAATTCATTAGTAAATTTGAAAATAATATTTTTTATTATAATGCTCCTGAGAATTCTATTTCTTTTAGAAGTATTAATCTGATGTTTCCAGAATATTTAAAAAAAACAGTTGAAGGAGTTTGCGAAGTTAAATATGATAGTTCTCTTTTAATAAATCTTAATAACTTGGAACCTACTTCCAGGTTATTATTTCCTTTAGCAATGGTGTATCTGTCTTCTAATCAATTTCCTGGTGGACATAAGATTGAATTGACTAATTCTGATTTTTTGGAAGAAAAAATTTATTTAGCAGATTCTGATATTTGTGGTAAAATAAAACAAATATTTGAGGAAGGTAGAATAAAAAAAGGCTATGCTATTAATCCTTCTAGATTTACTAAAGAACTTTTTAGATAGAAATCTTTAAAAACTTCTTAAACTAAATTTCATTATGGCTGACACTATTATATCATTAAGAGAGAAATTAAAAGATAAGGAGTTGTCAGGTACAGATAAACAATCATTAAGAAAAAAACTTATTACATTAATAAGAAAGGAAAGATTAGTTAAATTACCTAATGGTGAGCCTGTTGAATATCATATTACTTATGATACATTTCAGCAAAGTTTAGAACCTGTATATTTTTGGATGTTAGATTTTATGAGAAATGATAATCCTAGTGGTCTTAATTTAGAAGTTAATAAAATTGAAGAAGAATTTGAAGCTAGTGTTGGAGGAGGTTATTTTGGAGATCTTTCTCAAAAGGCTTCAATTATGCAAGATAGGGCTATGCAAATTCTTGGTCATGTAAATACTATAGTTAGAAGTGTTTTGAATTTAATTTATAATCTTAGAGAATTTGATTTGAGACTTGAGTTATATAATGATGCTGACTCTAAGAGAGAAAAAGATGCAAGAAAAAGACAAGCTGCCGAATATTCTTTGAAAGCTGTTTGGATGGATCAAGTAGATGTAAAAACTGGAGTAGGTAGTATAAATAATCTTGCAAGAGGAGATTTACAATTTGTAACTTTGAGAGATGCATTTTTCCAAGTAACTAGTCTTAAAAATATAGATAAGTTTGATTTAAACAAAAGAGTTAAGATACTTTTAAAGAAAAAATTTGCTGAATATTCTAAGTGGCGAACTATTAGTGAGCAAGAGCTTAGGAAAAGATATTCTATTGAGAAAGTTTATTTGAGATCACAGATAGATTCTCTGAGACTTTATACTAAATGGGCAAAACCTTATTTCAGGGCTGCTCAAAAACTTGGTATGAAAGAGTTTAAGACAAAATCTGGATTGCCTAGTCCAGATATGGTTTCTGCGTTTAGTAATATGCAGATGGAACTAACTTTAATGGGTAAAAAGAAAATTAAACCTGAAGGAGTTCATCCCTCTTATAAAAAATTCAAATTTGATGAAGAATACTATTCTTGTTTGGAAGTTAATTTTATGTTTAGAACTCAACCTCAGGCAATGAGAACAGAACAAGGTCAGCAATTTGTTAACTCTGGAGTAATCGATGTTTATTTTAGGGCTTATGCTATGACTGGACAAGATATTGAAGATCTTGAAAGACATGAAACCTTTCAAGATATGGAATTAGTTGAACAATTAACAGAAGTTAGTTTGAAAGCATTGGAAGAAGATATTGACCATTATTTGGATATTGAAAAAGAAGAAACTTCAATAAAACAAAAAAGTGTTGTTGAAAGTTTAGTTGGCGGATTTGGTGATTTAAATAAATCGATGAGTTCTGGATTTGGTTTATTATTTGGCACTAGTGTTAAAGATGCTGGAAAATTTAGGAAAAAATTAGTTTTTAAAGAAGCACAAAGTGTAGCAGCAAGTAATTGTATTTTGTCTTATGATATTTTTAAAAAAGCTCATCGTATGATGACTTGGTAAATATGTTAAAAATTTTGAAAGAACTTGAAAAGTTGGATTCAATACAAGAAAAGATATCTTTCTTAGAGGCTTCTTTAAAATTAACAACTGATGAAAAAGTTGAAGATCAATTAACTTTAATCTTGGATGATTTAAAAGAAGAATTAGAAAATGAAGTGTCTAGTGAGGATTCTATTGATTTTATTGAATTAAAAAGTAATACTCCAAAAATAGATTTAAGTGGTGAAAATTTAGAACAAATTGCTGAAGAATTGAAAAATGAAACTGTTGAAACATTGGATGAAGTTAGTTTGGATAAAGAAAATATAAATGATTATTCAAATACTTCTGCTTATTCTGCTACTAAAGAATTTGTTGAATATTCTTCAACTAATCAAGATACTATTGGAAATAAATTATCTACTATTTCATCTAACTCTGAACAAATTGATGAATCTTTACAAAACTCTTTACCCTCTGATTTTAATAAAAGTAATTCTGATTCTCAGATGAAAAAAAATTATTCTGACAATCCAAATTTGGGTTTTGAGTTACAGATTGGGAGAGAAAGAACAGAAATATTAAATCTAGATGAAACAGAAATTATTAAAAAGTCTCAAAAAGATAAAACTAGAAAAGGAGAAGAATACATTAAAAGAAAAAGATGACAAATTTAAATAATTTTTATAATGAATTTAACGATGGTATGGAAGGAGGAGTTCCCCAGTTAACTTTTGGCGAACAATCTGCACCTACTAATCCTATGGTTCCAAATCAATTGGCCGAATTAGGTATGCGTTTAAATGAAGGTGTAAAAAATGTTGAAGTTGGTGCAATTGATCCCAAAGTTTTTGAAACTATTCCGGTTCAACATTTTAAAGAATTGGGTAGATTAGCAAAACTTGCCGATTCTAAGATTTCTGTTCATGCTCCAATCGTAGATCCTGCTGGATTTACTGAAAGGGGATGGGATGAAGAAAGTAGAGAATCTACTGAATTTTATCTTAAATCTGTTCTCGATAGGGCCCATAAAATAGATCCTGATGGAAATGTGGTTGTAAATATGCATTCTACTGGGATGGGTATTCCCCCTGCACAGACTTGGAAAAAAGGATTGCCTGATGATAAACAGATGATGATGGCAGTGAATGTTGAAACTGGTGAATTTGCTCCGTTAAAATATGAAAAATTAAATTATTTGGGAGGTGAACAAATATTTACTCCTGAATCTAGATTAAATGTTTTAAATCAAACTAAATGGGAAGATGAAAAATTATCTTTAATGAGTATTGAAAAATCTAAAGAAGAAACTAACCTGATGAAATTAAATCTTATGGCAAATCCAAGATATCAACAATTAAGTTATATGGTACAAAATGATGTTCCTATGACTAATGAAGAAAAATCAGAATTTGGATCAGTTAATCAAAAAATACAAATGTTTGATTCACATATTGCGGAACAAGATAGGCATGTTACTCTTGCCTTGCAGAGTATGCATCATAAATATAAAAATTATTATAAGCCTGAAACTGAAAGGGAAAAATTTGATTATGCTAAAAATGAAAAAATGCTTAAAAGTTTGAATGATAAAATGAAAATACAAGAAAATATTCAAATTGAAGCTAGTAATCGTGCTTATGATAGAATTAATAAACTTTTCTCAAATGATATGACTTCAAAACAAACTATATTTCAAGAAGAAACTGAGTGGATGGAAAATAAAATTCAATCTAAACTTGGGGGAAGAATTAATTCTCAATATTTATTAAGTCATCTTCAACAATTGCCTGCTCCTGAGGTGTATAGGTCTGTGGATGAATTTGCTAAAGAAAAAACTACTAAAACATTATCTAATGTTGCAATGCATGCTTATGAAAAGTATGGTCCTAATTCTCCTGTTGTTGCTGTTGAAAATTGGACTCCAAATTCAGCATTATCTCGTGGAGAAAATATGGCTGGTTTAATAAAAGGATCTAGGGAAGAATTTGCTCAAAGACTTGTTGAAGATAAAGGAATGTCTCAATCTAAGGCTGAACAAGTTGCTGAAAAATTACTTGGAGCTACATGGGATGTTGGACATATATATGAATTAAGAAAATCTGGATTTACTAAAGAAGATATAATAAAAGATACTGAAAAAATTGCACCATATGTTAAACATGTTCATTTAACTGATAATTTTGGTTATTCTGATAGTCACCTTGCTCCTGGAATGGGAGATGTACCAATTAAAGAAATGTTAGAAAAAATTAAAAAAGAAGATAAAGATAGGGCATATGTTGTTGAAGCTGGAGGGTTTGTTTCTGGTTTTGGTCAAAGTCCTTTGCCCCATACTTTAGAAGCGATGAACTCTCCTATTTATTCCTTAAATAAAGGTCCTCAATGGTCTCAAGTACGTGATTTTTATTCTTCATATATGCCGGGCTATGATGCTATGTTTGCAGATCAAAATTATTCTGGTGGTTTTTCTGGATTACCTTTGGAGCTTGGTGCTCAGAGAGGTAAGCAAGAATAAAAAAGCTTTTAAAGATTGAAAATTAAAATTAAAATAAGGTGTTAAATTGGTTGTGAAAAAGAAAATAACAAAAAAAAAGAGTTCAAAAAAAGTTACTAAACAATTTTCTGATTATGATATAGCTTATGATTTTGCTACTAAGGCATATAAGCAATTTAAGGAAGCAATAAAATCTATTGTTCTATTTGGAAGTGTTTCTAAAGGTGAAGCAAAAAAGGGTAGTGATATTGATGTAATTGTTATTATTGATGATTGTTCTATTGAATGGGATCAAGAATTAATTGCATGGTATCGTGAAGAACTTGGTAAATTAGTTTCTGTTCAAAAATATAAGAGGCCAATTCACATTAATACTATTACTTTGAGTGCATTCTGGGAAGAAGTAAAAGTTGGAGATCCTGCTGCTATAAATATTATAAGATATGGTCAACCTTTAATTGATTTTGGAGGTTATTTTGGACCTTTGAAAGTTTTACTTGCTAAAGGGAAGATAAAACCAACTCCGGAAGCAGTATATAATACATTGAGAAGAAGTCCTTTACATATCTCTAGGGCGAAATTTAATATTGTTAGTTCGATTGAAAATTTATATTGGTCTATGGTTGATTCTGCACATGCTGCTTTAATGGCTACAGGGCAAGTCCCCCCAAGTCCAGAACATGTTGGTGATATGTTAAAGATAGTATTTGTTAGCAAAAAGATATTAAATAAAAAGTATGTTGCTTGGTTTAATGATATGTATCATTTGTCTCATGATGTAGTTCATGGCAATGTTAAACATCTTTCTGGAGAAGAAATTGATAAACATATGGGTAAAGCTATAGAATTTGAAAAAGTTATGAGGGCTATTGCTACCAAATTTTTAGAAAGGGAAAAAATAATAAGAACAAAAAGAAAGATTTAATATTCTTCTTCCTTAATTTTTATAAATCCTGCTGCGAACATTAATCCGTAAACTGTTATTCCTAATCCTGCAATTATTTTTGCTGCTAGGGGAGTTTCTTTCTTTTCATCATTAAGTTGTTCTTCAAGATTTGAATTTAATTTGTTTAACCTATTTAAACTATTTTCAGTTATTCCATAAATTCTTTCTGAATTATATTTTGTATTTTCTTTTTCATCAAATTTTTGATAAAGTTCTTTAGTTTTATTTAATGCTATTTCATATTCTTGCACTAATGAATCTAGTTTTGTTTCTTGAGCATCTGCATTTCCATAACTACCAATTGTTAATGTTGTAGCTATTGCTGCTGGTGCCATATATTTTGTTAATTTATTCATTTTGTTCTTGGTCCTGCCTATATAACTGATAAGTTGTAATGGCTAAATGTTTCAATACCTCATTTTTTGATTCTTCGTTGTCATTTGTTGTAAGATATTTAATGTAATTTTTTAATTCTGCCTCTTTTAATTCTTCATTTTCTTTATTTGATAATTCATATATTAATTCTCTTACTCTTGCTTGAATTATTGCTTGATAAATATCAAATACACTTTCTTGATGAACACTTACATGATATAATATTGCTTCTTCTACTCCAAATTTTTGAATTAAATCTGATGTTGCAGTTTCTAGATCTTTATTTTTTAAAACTTCTTGAGAATCATGAATCCCTTTATGTTTTTCAGTTAATGGTTTGTATATCTCACTTTCAAAATAAGGCATTTGTAAAATTAGTCCTGGTGTTACTTGTTCTAAACTCAACCCTTTTGTTAAATTATTAACAATATTATCTAAATTTTCTTGAGTTTTTAAGCTCATTTCATTTAATGAATCTGATCTTTTTGATTCTGCATAAGTTGCTACTGCATCTAATGGTGCATTATTTAATAAACTTGGATTTCCAAAGATTCCTGCTGAAATTCGTTGTCTTAATTCTGGTGTTTGTGGGGCTTCGTTAAATTGTGTATTGATATTTTCCCAACCTAAATATTGTTCAATTGTATGTATATATTCTTGATTTACCATTTTATTAGTACCACTCTTCAGTAATCAACTATTTATAAAGATTTCTGTTTCTTGATTCTAAAATTAATTTCCTTTCTTCTTCTGCAACAACTTTACTTATTTTATGAACTGCATCAATATTTGCAGATATGCTATCTATTCCAATTTTTGTCAAATACTTTGCCATTTCTTCATTTGATCCAGCCTGTCCACAGATACTTGTTTTAATGTTATATTTTTTACATATGTTAATTGCATATTTTATTTGTTTCAATACTGCTGGGTGTAATTCATTGTATAGATGTTGTAATTTTGCATTGTTCCTATCAACTGCTAAAGTGAATTGAGTTAAATCGTTTGTTCCAAAGCTTATAAAATCAATTCCTTCTTCACAAATCTCTCTTATTACTTGTACTGCTGCAGGAGTTTCTACCATTATTCCAAATTCGATATCTTTTTGAGGTTCTAATCCAACTTCTCTTAAAATTTCTTTTACTCTTTTTACTTGTTCAACACTTGTTACTAATGGAATCATTATTCCAATATTCGTTAATCCTGATTCCCTTACTTTTTTTATTGCTTCGAATTGGGATTTGAGTAATTCTGGTTCATCTAAATCTCTTCTTATGGATCTCCAACCCATCATCGGATTGTCTTCATGTGGTTCATTTTCTCCGCCTCGTAGATTTCTAAATTCATCTGTTGGGGCATCTAGAGTTCTATACCAAACTGGTTTTCCTTCAAATTTTGAAACTATTTCTTTTATTTTTATTGTTAGATCCTCAATTAGTTCTTTTTTTCTTCCTTGTTTTATCATATATCCTGGATGTTCTTTATCTTTTAAAATTAAAAATTCGCAACGTAATAATCCTATTCCATCTGCTCCTGTTGATGCAGCTTTTTCTGCTAGACTTGGTATATCCACATTAACTTTAATTTTTGTAAGTGTACTTTCTTTTTTAGAATATTCTACTGGTTTTTGTTCAGTTATTGTTATATCTTCTTCTAATTCTTTAGTTAATCCATTGTAAATTTTCCCTTCAGTTCCATTTACTGTTATCCGATCTCCTTCATGTAAAAGTTGTGTTGCTCTTTCTGTTCCAACTACTGCAGGAATGCCCATTTCTCTTGAAACTATTGCTGCATGGCAGGTTGACCCCCCTTCATCAGTTACTATTGCGGATGCCCTTTCCATTGCTGCAACATAATCGGGATTTGTCATTTTTGCAACTAAAACATCTCCTTTTTCAATTTTGTATAAATCGTTTTGATTCTCAATAATCTTTACTATTCCAGAACCAATTCCTGGTGATGCAGATATTCCTTGCAATAAAAATTCCTTATTTTCATTTGTTGTTTGGTCTATTATTTCTTCAGTTTTTTCTATTATTTCTTCAGTTTTTTCTATTGTAGTTATTGGTCTTGTCTGAATTACAAAAGTTCCACTATTATCCATTGAATATTCTATATCCTGTGGATAATCATAATGTTTTTCTATTCTTTTTGCAAGTGTCGCTATTTTGATTATTTCTTCATCTGTTAATTTCTGTAAATTTGATCTACTTTCTCTAACTTCTTTTTTTATGTTTCTTCCAGTTTGTTCATCTCTAGTATACATCCATTCTTGTTTTTCTATTTTCTTATCTTTTATTCTGATTGGATCTTTTTCTATTGTATATGTGTCTGGAGTTATTGATCCTGAAACTATTGCATCTCCTAATCCATATCCTGCTTCTATTATTATTTCTGATTTGTTGTTTGTCATCGGATTTATTGTGAAAACTACTCCTGCTTTTTCAGAATTTATCATTTTTTGAATTATTACTGCAATGAAAACTTTAGAATGTTCAAAATTATTTTTTTCACGATAATATATTGCTCTAGCTGTGTAAAGTGATGCCCAGCATTGTTTTACTGCTTGAACTACATTTTGTGAACCTTTTATGTTTAAATATGTTTTTTGTTGTCCTGCAAATGATGCTGTTGGTAAATCTTCTGCTGTTGCTGAAGATCTTACTGCAACAAAAGGATGTCCACGTCCAGAATTAATAAATTGCAAAGTATCTTTTGATGCTAGTAATGCTTCTGTGTTTATATTTAAATTTTCATATGCTTTTTTTATATCTATTTCTATATTGTCTGGAATTTCTTGAGCTAAAATTAATTCCTCTATTTGTTTCGATTTTTCATTTAATTGGTTACTGTCTTCTATATTTAAATCTGAAAGAATGTGATTTATATCTGTTTGTATTCCTGTTTTTTCTAAAAATTCTTTATAAGCATCTGATGTTACTGCAAAACCATGAGGTACATGAAATCTTGCCCTTGTCATCTCTCCAAGATTTGCCCCCTTCCCTCCAACTAATTCAATATCTTCTTTTGAAATGTCTTTTAATAAAGCTATATTTACCATCTTACCTCTTTTATAATTAAGTTTAAGAATGAATTATATAAAGATTTCTATGGAAAACTTATATGTAGCTCTTTTGTTAAGATATAGAATAGAATTCAGGCGATCATTCGGTAGTTTTGAATGTTAATAGAATTTTGAGTACTGCAGAATATCTTGAAAATAATGGAGTTTATTCAGAATAGTTAATCGTTCATTAATTTGTATTTTATTTGTTCTAACATTGTTTTATATTCTGTAATAAATTCTGGGTTACTAATTAATTTTGTTGATGGGGGAAAAGATTCAATCTTTTTTTCTAAATTTTTACCGTATCTATCATGTATTGTAAATTCATGTTTTATGTAATAATCTCTCAAAGAAGATTCTTTTATTCCATCAAGTCCCTGATCTCTATATAATTCTTCTATTATTTTTCTTTTTCCCGTAGGAGTTTTAACATTTTTAGTTTTTCTTATTATTAATTCATCATTTGGTTCAATCTTTTTTCTTTTTTTATGATCAACAAACATAATGGTATAATGATATCCATTCAAATTAAATTCTTCATAATTATATCCATATGTCGCATAATCTCCATAATTCATAATGTGTTGAGAAATAGTTCTACTTAAATTATCTATTTGTGGTGTGTTTTTTACTTCATTTGGATATGTTAATGCTAAGGTTAACAATCCCGTAGTTAATAATTTTTTCATAAAGTTATTAATGGCTTGAAGTTTATATCTATTTCCATTAAGAATTATTTTTCTACTACTACTTCAACTTTTCCTGGTAATCTTGGACCAGCTTTTTTCATATATTCTTTTACTATTGGGATATTTTTTTCTTCTGTTTTTACTACAATTATTGCTGCACCTTTCTTTGCTCTTGCTGCAAGTCCCATAGCTTTTCCAAATGCGTGCTTCATACCTGACTGCATTCTATCAGCTCCAGCTCCTGTAAGCATTTTATTTTCTCTTAAAACTTGATGAGGATATAAGTTCATTCTTAGATGATATCCCTTTGGTCCTAATTTTTCTGCAATTTTTCTATTAACTAAAATTCTAACTGATTCTAAAGCGTTATGTCTTATTTGAAAACTTTCTTTTGTAACTAATTTAATTGTAGTTGGCCATTCTTTTTTAGTATCTCCCATATTAAATCTTGCTAATTTAGAAGCAGGGATTGATTTAATGAATCCTTTTTTTCTATATTTTGATTTTCGAGTGTAAGGTCTAGTTGTTAAGTGTTTGTAACAATGTCCTTTTCTTAGAGCTGCCATTTTATTCTACCTTTACTTTTGTTCCAATTGCTTGGCCAGGAAGCCCTTTGTCAAATTTTACACGAACTGCGCCACTATTACCATGTTCTCTAGTTATAATTCCAGTCATTTCTTTTTTTGAAGGTGTTGTCCAAGTTACTTTTTTCTTAATTAATTCTTTAGCTTGATTTTTATTGCTAATTCCTTCAATTTTTACAATCATTTGATTAGGGTATTGTGTCTTATGACTTCCCCTATAATTGACTATTGTGCCTTCCATTCTGAAGTTTAGGCAACTCTAACTATTTAAAAATCTTTTGTTTTATTTTCTAAACAATGAGTAAGAAAATGTTTTATTAACGGAACAGAGTTTTCTTCTTCTAATGCTTCTGGGTGCCACTGCACTCCAATAAATAGGGGGTCTTTTTTTGACTCAATTGCTTCTATTATTCCATCTTCACTTTCTGCAACTATTGAAAAATGCTCTGAAATCTTAGTTATTTCTTTCAAATGCAATGAATTTGTTAATAATTCTTTATTTTTGAAGATTTTATTTATTAATGAATTGTCTTTAAATTTGACTTTATGTTTAGTTTTCAAACAATTGTGATTTATTTCTGTTTTTTTATCTATGTATTCAATTTCTCCACCGTGAACTTCATTAAGTGTTTGATGCCCCCTACAAATACCAAATATTGGAATATTGTTTTGTTTACAATATTTTATCAATTTTTTCTCATAATTATATCTTTCTGGATTTGCCTCTTCTAGGGTTGGCCTTTTTTTTATTTTGCTTGAAAATTTTCCTCCGCCAATTAGAAATACTCCATCTAGGTCTAGTGATTCTGGTTCATCATCATAAGTTAGTTTTATTATTTTTAGCTTAATATTTTCTGGTTTAGAGTCAAGTAATAATTTTATATATTTTTGATTTACAAAATATCTTACATTATTTTTTATTTCTTTTAGTTCTAGAACCACTCCAATTTTTAATGTCATATTATTGATGGGTGTTATTTCTTTTTAAAGATTTATTTACTATTGTTCTTAAGAATTCTTTTTATCTCTTTTTTATATGGTTCTTTTGGATTGTTTAAACCCGGTAAAAAATTTACTTCTAAACAATATATGTCTTGCATATTTTGATCTAGTCCTAAATCTATAGCAATATCTTCACTTTTGAAAGATTCATTTATTTTTTCTGAGATCTCTATACTATTTTCTATTATATTCTTTGGTAAATAATCCTTCATTTCTGAACCGCTTATTACTTTTGCTCCCATCGCAGAATTTGTTATTTTTTTATCATTTATCCTTATTATTGACATTGGAATTTCTCCATAATTTATGTAATGTCTGAAATCAAAATTATTTCCATTTATTTTTGCTAAGTTTATTCCTTCTTGTGCAACTGAATCCATATTAATTAAAAATTGTAATATTTTTTCTTTTTCTGTATCTGTTTTTAATTCTTTTATTTCTTTGGTTGAGTAGAATATTCCTTCTTTTTCTTCTGTTGCTGTGAAAACTCTTTCATCCTCTATATATGCTATTCCTCTTCCAAGTGAACCGCTATGTAATTTTAGAAATAAAGTGTTTGATTTTATTTTTTTTGCCATCTCAAATAAATCATCAATACTATTCACTTGTAATTGAGTTTTTGGATGTGCTAATTCATTCTTTTGAAAATGATCATACATTGCTATTTTGTTTCTTCCCATAAAAATTTCATTTGGAGTATTGATATATATGGGATTTTCTATTTGTTTTATTATTTCTGAGTCTATGCTCATTAAAAATTTTAAAAATCCGTTTGTTGTTTGTGGGGTACTGCTGTAAAAATTTTCTCCTTTATTTATTTTATAATCAAATTCCTTTTTTTTGTCGCCGGTGTTAAAAAAATGTTCAATTATATCTTGATTGTACCATGGAGAAAATAATTTTATTGTTGTGTTTTTCTCTATTTCTGGTATTTTTTCTTTTCCATGAATTAAATCTGAATAATCTATTGTTTTATGATTTATTTGAAATTTATTTAAAATTTCAGAATATACTTTGAATCTGTTTTCTGTTTTATCTCCAAATATTAAGAAATCTAAATTTTGATACATCTTCAGCCCTCACCCAATATCCAATTTGAATCTTTATAAAGAGTTAAATTTGTACCTACATTGCCAATTTTTTTTGCATTATTAAATAATCTTGTTCCAACATATAAATCTAGTTCTGGCAACCCTACTGCATTGAAATATATTGGTTCATTTCCTTCTCTTCCTGGTTTTTCTCTAATAATTATTTCGCCAAGGTTTCCATATATGTCTCTGTCTAATATTTTCTTTTGATCATATGCGAATGTTACATCTTGGATATTTCTTTTTTTAACATATCCCCAATCATCACATACTATTTTTCCAAAATTTCCACAATAAGCTATATAATCTAAATCATCATCTTGGCCCCCTATATGTATGTGTGTTGAATCTTTTTTTACATTTCCTAAATTAAACATTGTTTCATCTGAATTGCTTAATGATACAGTTACGTCTGCATTTTTTATTGCTTCTTCCAGGTTTTCAACTGGTGAAACTTTATCCATTATGTTTAATTTATTCTTTAAATCGTCTCCAAATCTTTCTACATTTCTTGAATCTCTTGAATGATACTGGAGGTGCCCAATTTTCTCTCTTATTGGTTCATATGAGAACATTGTTGCTGCAGCTGCTCTTGCAATTACGCCAGTTCCAAGAAATAAAATATTATTTGCTTGTTTTTTTGCTAAGTGTTCCATTGCTAAAGATACGTATGCTCCAGTTCTTAATGCAGAGATTACGCTTCCTTCCATTATTACTTCTGGTTTTCCAGTTATTTTATCATTAAGTGATAACATTGGAAATGATCTTTGTAAACCTATTTCGTGATTTGCAATATTTGCTCCAAGCCATTTACATGAAGAAAATTCTCCATTTGTTGCTATTAGAGAATTTATTTTGTGCCCATAAGATAAATCTATAGCAATCTTATCTGATAATGTTTCTTGTCTGCTATGAGAAATTAAAGCTAATTTTACATCGGTAACTGTAGCTCCATAATCTAGTAGTCCACATTGAATTAAATCCTCTTGCGATAAGTATTTTATATTTTTTTCTTCCATCTTTTAATTTTCTTTGGTTGACAAAATATCTAGTATATAAACCTTTCTTATGGAAGTTGAAAAAATTAATAAAATTAACTATTTAGAGGATTATTTCTATACCTGTTCCAAATATTTTCTTTAAATCTGCAAATAATTTTTCATTTACTGTAATTTCTGAATTTATTTTGTTTTTCATTATTGAATCTTCCAATTCTTTTAGATTGCTTGTTTCTATTTTTCCTAAATTTCCAGATACACTTATTTTAGATTTTTGAATTGTTTTTTGTTCTTCTTTTATATCTGGAGTTATGAATGCAGTTTTTCCAAGAATCAATATTTCTCCAATGCTATCTGCATACTTGAATCTTATTGTGGCTTTTTCAAGTTCTGCTCTCCTAGTTCTTTGAATATGTTCGGCTAAAGTTTTAATATAATTTCTTGCCTCTCTTCTTAATTTATCAATTTCTGCTTTAGTAATTTTTTTAGCTTGAATGTCTTGTTTGGCTTTTAGAACTTCTTTCAAGGTATCTACTAATCTTAATGGTAATCCTTTTTCTTCACAATATTTTTTCAATCTTGTTTCTATCTTTGGTTTTCCTTTACCAATAACATCTTCAGTTATTTTTATTATTGTACTATATAGTTCTGAAAATCCCTCTTTTTCTTTTGATTTTTCTATTTGTTTGAATAATCTTGTTATTCTTTTTAAATAAGCATCTGCTTCTTCCAAGAATTGATCTATCTCTGTTCCAGTAATTGATTTTATTTTTCCATGTTCTATTTGTTTATAGAATTTGAATATTTTTTCTAAACTATTTACATACTTTTGTTCTAATAATTTTTCTTTTTTAACAAAAATTTCATTTAATAATCTTATTGTTTCTCTTGGAGTTGTTGGAGGAATTCCATAAAGCATTAGTGCTGCTTGTGATGGATTTAGTATTCCTAAATATAGATCTTCGCCTGCGATTCCCAACAATTTTTTTCTTGCTCTATCTAGTAATTTTTTACCAATGTCCATGTGCATTTCTATTGATTCTGGACTTGGTTTTACTCTGCCCATTTTTAATAATAATCGCCATGGCGTAAATGTTCCTCTATCATACAGTGGAATTCCATCTCTTAAAAATGTGAATATTACTGGATTTGCATCTTTTACTGAATCCCAGAAATCTGTTAAAATATAAACTTGAATGTGGAAATGTTTTTTTACACCTGTCATTGCAGTTGCTTCAAACCCTTGAGTTCTGATTATTGCCCCTAGTTTATCTTTTAATTCTGATCTTGTCATACGTTTTACATCTGTATCATCAATTACTAGGTAAATATCAATATCATTTGCTTTTTCTCCTCTAAACATAGATCCAGCAACAACATAACTAACAATGTATTTTTCGAATTTTTTCAAAACCATTGTTTTGTGTATTTCTGCTGTTTTTAGTGCAATAAGAACATCCATTGGATCATAAACTGGTGCCGACATTGCAATTAATTGTAAAACTTCATATTTTGCATCTAAACATGCTTCACTTAATTCTGAACTTAATATAATTTCTAAATTTAGATTTTTATCAATTTTTTCTGCAAATTTAATTACTTCTTTTGCTATTTTATCTTTTAATTTGAAATCTGGAGTATTTGTTGATTTTGAATCATCAATAAGAACTAATACATTTATTTTATCTTTTTCTTTCTCTTTTGGTGGTAAAAGTGCTAAACCAATTATTTCTTTTTTATAATTTTTTAATGCTGCCGTTTGAAACTTCTCTATTTTTACTTTAAGTTGTTTTTGTTTTTTCTTCAACTCTTCTAATTTTTCTTTTGGTATCTCTTTTGGAAGTTCCATGAGGTAAAAATATAGAATCTACTATTTAAATGTTTTTATAAATTTGTTTTGACTATTGAAATAAAAACTATTGCTGCACTAATTAGAAATAATACTGTAAAGCTTGAAATTAATCTATTAGTTTCTTTTATTACAGTTTTTTTTATTTTTGTTGTTATTTTTTTCATTTTAAAAAATAAAAAAGATTAGAAATTTAAATCATCTAGATCGATGTCATCTAATGAATTTAGTTCATCTTCTAGGTTATCTAAATCTTCTATATCTTCTCCCAAGTTATCTGTTTCTTGTTCGCCTGTTTCTTCCATATTTCCAGTATCTATGTTGGAAGTACATGCAGTGATCAATAATGTTACTAAAGCTAATATAATTAAAATTTGCCTCATTATTATTCATCCTCTGCAGTTAATGATGGTTGATCTTCCGGATTATCTGAAACGGGTTCTAAAGTCGGAAAATTTCCTTTGTAACTCCTATACAACTTTACTAATTTTCTCAAATCTTTGTGTGCATCTTTCAAATATCTGTCAGCTTCTCTAAGAAATTTATTTGCTTCTCCAAATATTTTATTTGCACCAGATAAAGTTTGTATTTCTGAATAAGAGTTTTTTGCTTTTTCATATTTTTCTTTAGCCAAAGTTACTTTATCATCGAAATTTAAAATAAGGTTTTGCATTTCTTTTACTGTTTTATCCTTTTGATCTAATGCATCGATTTTATCATGTAATCTAACAGATAATCTTCCAGCTCTAAGTATTGTATTATTTACTTTTTCTGATAAAATAGTTCCTACAATTTTCTTTAATTTTGCTCTTGTTTCTTTCCAAAACGTCTTTATTTCTTTTCCAATGTATTTTAGATCTTCAACTGTTTTTGCACCCTCAACTTTTTCTTTAAACATATTTATTTCAGCTAGATAATTATCTATATCTGAACTTACACTGTCTTGTTCTGTTGTAGTTTTAACAACTCTTTCTGACCATTTTTGTAAGATCTTTAGATAATTCTCCATTCTTCCAAGAGTTTTTATCATAAAATCTTGTGCTTCTTCAAAATGTATGACTTGTTCTTCTGGTGTTAATTGTTTGAATCTCTTTAATTTTTGTTTGGCGACTAAGTATTTTGCTTTACTGTCCTTCCATTCGTCTTTTACTGTATTATATTGTTGTTTTAATTGATTGTATTCTTGTACTACTCTTTGTTCTTCTGCTCGCCAACTTTGATTTTCTGCGCTAGCGAAAGGAACTGAACTAAGTACAAACATTCCGATCAATAACATTGCAAATATTTTTTTCATTTTTTTCCTCCAGTTGTTTCGTTTCCGAAATCTTCTGTATTTGTATCTGTAGAATTGTTTATAAAGAAACTTTTAATTGATACTTTAGGAAGCTTTAGAAAGCTTTATTTGTTTTCAAAAACTTTTTATATGGTTATTTTTAATAATATGTTATGAAAAAATTAATGCTTTTATTATTGTTATTTTTAGTACCTTTAGTTAGTGGTGCAACCTTACATGGTGAAATATATGATTTGGATTTTGATATAGTTAATAATGTAATTGTAGAAATTGATTCTGAACCCAGACAAAGTGTTATTGCCTCTGAAGGTTCTTATAGTTTTGAACTAAATCCTGGAGATTATATTCTTTTAGCTAAATATTATGTTGGGCAGGAATTAATTGCTAGTGTTGAAGAAGAAGTTGAGATAATAGAGGATGGAGATTATGTTTTGGATCTTATTCTTTTTCCAGTATTTGATAGTGAGATTGATGAAGATATAGATGTTGAGTTTGGTGAAATTGAATCTAATTATCTACCCATTATCTCTTTAGTTTTGATTGTTTTACTATTATTCTTTTTTTTGAAGAAGAAAAAACCTACTAAGAAGTTTGAAGAACGGGATGAATTGGATGATGTTCTTAAATTTATTAAGAAGAATGGAGGTAGAGTTACTCAGAAGGATATTCGTAAAGATATTGGTATGGGTGAAGCTAAGGTAAGTTTAATCATTACTGAATTGGAACATAAGAAGATTGTTCAGAGAATTAAAAAAGGAAGAGGTAATGTTATTATCTTGAATAAATAGAAAGGTTTTTAAAATAAAATTAGGTCTTTTTTATTATGAGCCTGTGGCTTAGTCTGGTTAAGGCGTCACGTTTACACCGTGAAGATCGCCGGTTCGAATCCGGCCGGGCTCATTCTAGTATTTTCGTTTCTAAACTATCTAATTTGGTTTCTTCTAAGGAATTTAATTCTTCGTAATTAATTTCAGGACCAAGAATTTGATTAATTCCATCAATTTCACAACTTTTTATAGAATAAACTAACAATGATGCTGTTAAAATTGTGCCACAATATATTCCAATATCTTTTAATTTCATATAATTATATAGTTAACAAAAATTTATTAATTCATTCCTTTTTGTTTTGTATGTTTAAATGGCCTATGAATTCCTATCTCCTCTAATTGTTTAAGGATATCTTGTTCTTCTTTATCTACATCCCTTTTTTCTATTAAATAAACTTTGTCAACATTTCTTAATTTTTCTTTAACTTTAAAAGAGATTTCATCGCTTTTTTTTGCTTTCTTTATTTTTTTATCTTCTAATCTCATTTCTTTTATTTTTGTTTTGTAATATCCAGTTGTTGGCCCTATGAAACAGACTTCATCTCCAATTTTTAATTTTTTATTTTCTTCTATTTTTATTGCGACAACTTTTAATTTTGGAAAGAATTGTGTAACTTTTCCTAGTTTGGTTTTCTTTTCTTCTGCAATTGAACCATAAAATTTTGCCCATGAATCATTTGTTGGAGTTCCTAAAAAGAAATTTGTTGAAAAATTTCGATTGAATACTTTATGTAGTTTATTTACTAAATTTATCATTTCTTTTCTAGTGAATTTTTTCTTATCAATTAAATCAATAGCATTTCTATAGGCTTTTGTGACTTCATAAACATATTCTGGACCTTTTGCACGACCCTCTATTTTGAAAACATCAATTCCAGATTCAACTAGTTTATCTAGTATTGGAAGTGCACAAAGATCTTTTGGTGACATTACATATTCTCCTTCTAGAATAAATTCTCTTCTTGAATCCTTAACATCTGTTACATTGTACCTTCTTCTACATTCTTGTAAACATTGACCTCTATTTGCAGATAATCTGTTATGAAATTGGCTCATAAAACATCTGCCAGAATAAGCTACACAGAGTGAACCGTGAACGAAAGTTTCTAGTTCAATTTCTCTTCCATTATAGTTTAATTTATCTTTTTTTATTTTTTTCTTCATTTCTTTAATTTGATCTATTGTACATTCTCTTGCAAGAACTATTCTTGGAGCAAATTTAGAAAAGAATTTTATTGCTTCATAATTGGATGTTGACAATTGTGTGCTTGTATGTACTTCTATGTCTCTTTCATTGCATATCTGTATTATTGCCATGTCTGTTGCTATGACTGCATCTACTTTTGTTTTTTTTACTTCATCTAGAATTCTTTCTACTTTTTTTAATTCATGATCATAGATTAATGTGTTAAGAGTTAGATAGCCTTTTACTTTGTTTTTGTGAAGTTCTTTCATTAATTTATTTAATTCATCTATACTAAAATTTCTAGCTGATGCTGAACGCATGTTTATCCATTTTATTCCAAAATAAACTGAATCTGCACCTGCTTTTATTGCAGCTGCTAAAGTTTCCCAATCTCCAACTGGTGCTAATAATTCTGGTTTCATATTATCTTTTCGTTGTCTTTTTCTATGTGGATGACATTTACTGGGCAAGATTCTGCAACTTCTTTATTTGTTTTTAAGTTTTTTTCTTCAAAATCTTTTTCAAATTGTCCACCAATATCTTTACTTTCAATTAGATTAGCTTTTCCGTCTTCAGAACTCATCTTCCAATCTTCTGGATTTAGAGATGCACAAGCTCCACAACCTATACATCCTTCTCTATCGTGTATGAATTTGCAATTTGCCATAAAGTTAATTTTTTTAAATGGTTTAAAAAGTTAACTATATGTGACTTTTCTTTTTTAAATATAATAAGAAGCCTGTCCACAATACAACTATTGATGCGAGGATATAGTAAAAAACTACTGGATTGTTTTGTATTGGTAATGCAATGTTCATACCATATATTCCAGATATTGCTGCTGGAACTGAAATTAATATTGTGAATATTGTTAATGCAGTAATTAATTTATTTAATTTGTTTGATATTGTAATTTCTAAGTGATTTCTAAGGTTTGAAATTTTCTTTAATGATGCCCTACAAAGATCTAATCCTTGTCTTGCTTCAATTTTTAAATCTTCCATTTGTTCTTTATCTTCATCCATAAGTTTTATGTGTTTTATTATTCTTTCATATACTAAACTAGTGTAATAATATGAAGAAACATAATTGTTCAAAATATCTTCTTGTATTAATAATGATTTTATGTCTTCATCAGATAATTTATCTATAAGCGATTTTCTTTCAGAATTTACATTTCTAACGATTCGTAATGTTGCTCTTTCAAATTCATTATTTATTGTTGATAATAGTGTTAAAAGAGAAGTTATTTTTAATGTTGTTGTAAATTTGATTGATCCTTCAATAATATTTGTTATAAATTTTGGTTGTGCTTTTGATAATGTTAAAATAAAGTTTTTTGTTATTAGGATTAAGAAAGTTTCTAACTCTTTTTTATTTGGTGATAGAATTTTTAATAGAATGTAAATCCCTTTATCATGTTTTTCTACTCTCGGAATTTCATTCTTATCTGTTCCGGAAATTATATTTTGTTCATCTAATTTGAAAGTTTTAGATAGTTTTTTTATTTCTTTTTCTGTTGGATTTTCTACATTTATCCAACACCCTTTCTCAAAAGTCTTTAATTTCTTTAATTTTTTATCTTTTAATGCTCTTCTATAATAATTAATCATGTCCTTCTTTTTGTTTTGTTATTTAAAAAAGTTCTTATAAAATTTTTATGATTTTTTCCCACGGAAATTCATTATTTCCAAAATGTCCATATGAAGATGTTTGTTTATATCTCGGTTTTTTCAAATCAAAATATTCGATAATTTCTGCAGGTTTTAGTGGAAAATTCTTTTTTATAATCTTGATTAATTCCTCTTCTGATAATTCTGATGTTCCAAATGTATCTACAAGTATACTAACTGGTTCTGCTACTCCTATTGCATAGCTTAATCCTATTTCACATTTTTGACATAATTCGTTAGCAACTAAATTTTTAGCTATGAATCTTGCTGCATATGCTGCACTTCTGTCAACTTTTGAAGGATCTTTTCCAGAGAATGCTCCCCCTCCATGTTTTCCCATTCCACCGTATGTATCTACTATTATTTTTCTTCCAGTTACTCCGGCATCTCCTTCTGGTCCACCAATTACAAATTTTCCAGTTGGGTTGATTAAGAATTTTGTATTTTCATCTATTAGATTTTTACATATTGGATTTATTACTTTTTCAAGGATGTCTGATTTTAATCTTTTGTGTTCTACTTCTTCATCATGTTGTGAAGAAACAATTACTGTATGGATTCTTTTTGGTTTAGAATGTTCATATTTTATCGTTACTTGCGATTTTCCATCTGGACGTAAATATGATATTTTATTATTTTTTCTTACTTGTGATAGTTTTTCTGTTAATCTATGTGCTAGTTGAATTGGTAAGGGCATTAATTCTTCAGTTTCATTACATGCATAACCAAACATCATTCCTTGATCTCCTGCACCTTGTTCTTTGTGTAATCCTTCTCCTTCTGTAACTCCTTGAGATATATCTGGACTTTGTTTTTCTATTATAGTTTGAATATTGCATGTTTTTGCATCCATTCCATGTTCCAATTTAGTATATCCAATTTCTTTTAGAACTGATCTAGCTATATCTTCTACATTTATTTGTGCATTTGTTGTTAATTCGCCAGCGATTATTACATTATTATTTTTTACTAAGCATTCTATTGCTACCCTTGATTCTGGATCTTGTTTCAAACATTCGTCTAGAATTGAATCTGATATTTGATCACAAATTTTATCAGGATGACCTTCAGTTACTGATTCAGATGTAAATAATTTTTCCATATTACCATTCTTCTCTATCTTTTTTATCTAATTCTTTTGCTGTAGAAATAATTTGTGTTACTAGAATAATCCACATGGGAATTGCTACTGCTATTCCTACTATGTCCAGAAAACTTAATGGATAATTTCCTCCAACTATCAGAGGGTTCCCAATGAAGAATAATAAGATACTAAATGCCATACCTAATAACCTTACTTCTGTGAATCCTATGAATCCTATAGATAAATCAAATCTTTTTATTACATTTGTTTTTAAGAATGTATGAATCATTAATAATAAAAATCCAACTAATATCCAAAGCCATACTGTTGTATAAATTACTGTTGAAATTGTTAGTCCCCAAATTACTATAAATATTGATAAACTATCTATTATATGATCTATGTAATATCCATAATTTGGCCTAGGTTTCTTTTTTTCTCTTGCTATCTTCCCATCTAAGGAATCTCCCAACCAATGTAAAAAATAAAATATTATTGCTACTAAATAAAATCCTCTGAATTCATTTGCAAAGTAATATGATACTCCAATACCAAATGCTGCTAATAATGCAAGCAAGGTCATCATATCTGGAGTAACAAAATCTGGAACTATGTTTATTAATTTTCCAAGTAATTTTTGTTCTACTCTCGCAGTTACTCCCATATTTGTTCTTTCCATCTTAACAAGTATTAAATAGCTTTTTTACTGCCTTTTTAAATTGTTTGTGCATGTCTGTATCTTCTATTGAATCTCCTTCAGTGAAAGATTTACACATTGAATTGTAATACCATGCTTGTTCTTCTTGTGGTGCACTGAATTTTTTCCATAATTCTTCGCCTATAATTTTTTTATCTTCTATCATAGATCTTATATTTGAAAGTTTATCTGCACAAGATAACATTTTCATATCTTTTTTTGCAGTTTTTATGAACTCTATTGTATGTGTTTTGTTTTTTCTCCAACAGTCAAAACATCTTTTTTCTTTAATTTCTTTTTCTTTTTCTAGTTTTGAAGGTTCTGTTGCTCCCCTTACTAATCTTTCAACTCCTTTTCCAAATTCTTTTTCTATATCTTCAATCGTTGTATCTGTATCTTCTACTGTGTCATGGAGTAGTCCAGCTATTACTACATCATTTGAAGCATGATTTTTCATTAAAATTATTGCAACATCCATTGGATGAATCATGTAGGGTGCCTTTGTTCCTTTTCTTTTTTGTCCATCATGTGCTTCGAATGCAAATTTAAATGCTTTTGTTATTCTTTCCATTTTATTTTGTTAATTCTATTTCTTCTATTTTTTGTCTATCTACTTTTTTGATCTTTATTTTAATTTTATTTATTTCTAATTCATCATTCTTTTTTGGTATTCTTTCTAAATGATCTAAAATTAAACCACCAATAGTATTTGAATCTTCTTTTTCTTCTAATGAGATTCTTAATTTTTTATTTATTATGTCTAATTCTGTACTTCCTTTTATCATATATTTATTTCTTGCAATTTTTTTTATTGGTTTTTCTTCATTATCTGTTTCATCATATATCTCTCCAGTAATTTCTTCTAATATATCTTCTAATGTAACTAGTCCTTCGATTCCACCATGTTCTTCAACTACTAATGCAATATGTATTTTTTTATTTTGAAATTCTTTTAGTAAAGTGTCTATTCTTTTATTCTTTGGAACAAATAAAACTGGCCTCATAATATTCTTTAAATTAATTTTTCTTTTACTTCTTACATATTTGATTAAATCTTTTGTATAAAGTATTCCGACTATGTGATCTATATCACTTTCATATATTGGAATTCTGGAGAATCCAGATTCTTTTACTGTATCTAATATATTTTTTTGTGAACATCCTATTTCTAATGCTGTTATTTCAGTTCTTGGAGTCATAACTTCCCAAGTGTGAATGTCATCAAAATTAAAGATTTTATGAATCATTTCTTCTTCTATTTTATTTATTGCTCCTTCTTCTTGACCTAAAGAAACCATTGTTTTAATTTCTTCTTCTGTAATTTGTTGATCTTTTCCTTTTCCTGTAAATAATTTTGTTAAAAGTTCAAATAATTTTATTATTGGAGTAAAAATAATCTCTAAAACAAACAATGGTTTTGCTACAAAAAGAGCAATTTTTTCTGTATGTTTTGTTGCCATAGTTTTTGGTACTATCTCTCCGAATGTTAGAATTAAGAAAGTCATAACTCCTGTAGCAATTCCAACTCCTTTATTCCCAAATAAATCTATTGCTATTGCTGTTGCAAATGATGCCCCAAATATGTTGACTATGTTATTTGCTATTGCTATATTTATTAGAAGTTTGTGTGGATTTTCTCTGATTTTCTCTAATGTTTTAGAACCTCTTTTTTTTTGTTTTACTAAATGTTTGATTTTTGATTTACTTAAAGAGATCAAAGCTATCTCACTACTAGAAAAAAATGCAGATAGTAATAAAACTATTGTTAAAATGAGTATTTCTATGTTCATATATCTTTACACCTGTATGTTGGATATGTTATATTTAATTTAAAAAGTTATTGATTAGTTTGTAAATTTATCTAAGGTTGTTCTTTCTATTATCTCTTCATAATCGTTGCAATTGCAATATGGGTGATTACTAGATCTATAATCTTCGATGTTTTCAGTTTGTGTTTTCTCTTGAATATTTTTACATTCTTTTATTGCTAAATCTATTAAATCTTGATTAACTTCTAAGAATTTTTTATTGTGTCTAAGAAAGTCTATTCCAACTGTTTTTGGTTCTACTCCATATTTTTCCTTATATAATAATGCATATATTGCTAATTGTAATTTATAATCTTCAGTCATATCATCTTTTCTTGAGGTTTTATAATCTATCAGACTTATTTCATTATCTATTTTTTCTATTGCATCTATGTAACCTTGAACCATATGTTCTTCTGATTTAAAATAAATTTCAGTTTCAGGTTTTATTATGTTAAATGCTTTTTTGAATTCCATTTTTTTTGATAAATTTAAAACTCTAGATATGAATCTATTAAACCAATTATTAATCATGTCTACTGATTCTTTGAAATAGAATTCTTGTTGTTTATCATTTAATCCAATTTCATCTAATTCTCCTTTTTTTTCTTCCCATCTCTCTCTGAAAATACTTTGAAGAATTATATTTAATTCAATTTCGTGATGATCCTTGTGGGTCCCATTTATATTCAATTTAAAGAAATCTTCTAGGGCACTGTGCACTATATTTCCCCTGATAAGGTGTATTGTTGTAGGTAATTGGATTTTTTTTATGTATCTGTAATAATAACATCTAGGACACATTTTGAAGTAATTTATTGAACTTGGACTTTGAATTCTTGGAGCCATTTCTTTTCAAAAGAATGTTTGTTTTAAAAGGATTATTTAAGTGTAGAATATACTTACTCGATATATCCGCCTTTTTGTAATCTCCAAAGTTTTCTGTATTGGCCAGGCTTTTTTATCAATTCTTCGTGGTTTCCAATTTGAACTATCTGTCCTTTATCTAAAACTACTATCTTATCTGCTTTCATTATTGTTGATAATCTATGTGCTATTATTAATGAAGTTCTTCCAATCATTAATTTTTCAAGATCTTTCTGAATTTCATATTCTGTTTCTGAATCTAGTGCAGATGTTGCTTCATCTAAAACTAATACTTTTTTATTTGCTAAAATTGCTCTTGCGATTGATACTCTTTGTTTTTCTCCCCCGGATAATTTTATTCCTCTTTCTCCCACTATTGTTTTTTCTTTTTCTGAGAATGTTTCTACTACTTTGTATAATTGTGTAAATTTCATGGCAGCAATAACTTCTTTTCTTGATGCTTTTGGATTTGAGAAGGTTACATTGTTGTAAATAATATCATCGAATAATATGCATTCTTGTGGAACTATACTTAATTCTGATCTTAAAGATTCTTGATTCACATTTTTTAAATTTTCATTATCTATGAATATTGCACCTTCATTTACTTCATATAATCTATATAGTAATTTTATTAGTGTAGATTTTCCTGAACCTGAGTGTCCCACAAATGCAATTTTTTCATTTTTATTTATTGTTAGTGAAAAATTTTTCAATAATTTTTGTTTTTTGTTGTAACTAAAACAAACATTTCTAAATTCTATTTTTCCTTTTTTTATCTTTAATTTTTTTGCCTTAAATTTGTCTTTTACATCATTCTTTATTTTTCCATATTGGAATAATGATTCAAAGTCTGCCATTGCCCTATAATAGTTTCTCATTCCATGTACAAATCCAAATAATGGACCCATCAGATCTCCATATACTGCATATATAAATACTATTGTACCAATTTTCATTTCTCCATCAAGAAATTTTAGAAGTGGAAAGTATAATAAGAAAAATAATCCAAGTGCCATTATTGCACCTTGGCCAGCATCTATCCACCTATAATAATTCCAGTGTTTCAACATTGCCTTTTTTGTTTTATTTACTAATGTTGAGAATCTTTTTTTTATTCTTGCTTCTTTACCAAAATATTTAATTGAATCAATATTTGTCATGAAATCACTTAAATTGGCCTTTTCTATATCTTCCGTTTCGTTGACTATAATGTTTGCTTTTCTTTGTAAATTTTGCATGAAATAACTAAATAATATGAATATGATTATTGTTACTACAATTACTAGTGAAGCTTGCCAACTAAATAATAATAAAGATCCTATTACTACTATGCTTTGAAAGAATAATGGTGCAGTATTGAATGCTATTACATCCGTCATTCTTTCCATAGCAAATCCTCCTCTCATCACTCTAGAGATTAATGAACCTGTTTTATTGTTTGTATGAAACTCATGAGATAGATGAATTATATGATTGAAAAATTTTATTTTCACGTCTTTTATTAGTCTAGTTTCTAATTTATTTATCATATGGATATGTAACCATTTGAATATTGTTGTGATAGTTCTCAATACTAAATATGCAAGACCTATAAGAAGTAAAATTTCAATTAATGCAGATCTTGTTAATGAACCTTCATAAAAACTTGTTCCGTTATCGATTAATAATTTATACAGGAATTTTGTTGCTGTGAAAGAAGTTGCAGTTATAAAACTGATTAATAAAACTCCAAATAATAGTAATTTATAATTTTTTAAAAAACTCCAGTATATGTTTAAATTGTATTTAAAGTTAATATCTTTTGCTTTTTTCATTTTCGTTAGTTTTAAATATTTATTTATTTATTTTGTATGACAAATCCTGATGTTGTATCTGAAGATTTTTCACCAAAAAAACATCTTTCTGAAAAAGATGAAGATTATGAATGATTTTCGAAGATAAAATAAATTTATTTATTTGAATAATTTTAGGTTGTTTTATGCAATTTTAATAGAAGGATATTTAAATGATTAAATTTTAATTATGCTATGAAAAAGTGGTTAGGATTCCTGGTGTTATTTTGTATTCCTTTTGTTATGGCAAGTGTGCCTTCTTTTGATATCTATTCTGGTTATGTATTTTGTGGTGGTTCCTCTGATTACCTTTCGACTTATATCTTGGAAGTGAATGTTTCCAGTGCTGAAGATAATTTTATTATTGTTGAAAATGTTGTTGGGGGGATATATAATGTTGTAATTGATGCTAATGAAAATTATACAAATTCTTTTTATGTTAATCAAGTTTTTGTAGATTCTTATAATTATTCTGCATACAATTTTTCTGAAATTAATTTCACTTTAAGTTCTAATCATAGTTTGTGCTCTGATGGTGGAGACCCAGGTGGAAGCCCTGGCGGAAGTTCAAACAATGATGAAAACATCACCAATGGTACTGATAATATTATCGATAATACCGAAGATTTACTTGAAGGAGTTTTGGATGATAATCAAACTTCGAATAATACAATTCATGAAGAAGAACCAACTTCTTCTAGTTCAGTAGGTAAATTCATTTTATTTGGTTTAATTTTTTTTATGTTAATAGGATTTGGATATTATATTTATAAGAAAAAAATTTCCGAAGGAGTGCAAGATGAATATTAATAAAAATATCTTTTTGTTTTCGTTCATATTTTTAATTTCTGTTTTTATAGTTTATAGTATTGAATCTCCAGTGTTAGGAAAAGAAGCTTCCATTGAGGAAGTTGGAGAATTAGAAAATAGTGCATCTGGAATTACGCGATATATTTATAGTATTGGTTTGGTTGCTAGTGTTAAAGGTAGTGAGATTAATTATTATCATTCAGATAAAATTCATAGTAATAGGATCATAAGTGATTCGGAAGGTAGAGTTATTTCTAAATATAAATCACTTCCATTTGGTCAAGAAATCAGTAATTTTGGAGTTAGATATTCTTTTGCAACTGGGAAAGAATTAGATAAGTCCGGATTGCACTATTTTGGAGCTAGATATTATGATGCAGATTTGGGCAGATTTACTTCGGTAGATCCAGTTAAAGAGAATCATGCATATAATTATGTTAGAAATAATCCATTAAATTTTGTAGATCCAACTGGAATGGATGTGGTTTATGATTTGTGGAGTTGGACTGCACCTATTGATGGTTCTTATGTAGAATATTATGCAATTTATCTTGGTATTTTAGATGATGCTGGAGATATTGAGGCCGAGGTTTTGTATGGTTATGCACCTGCTTCGCCAAATCCTGCAGAATATGGTCAAGATGAATCCTATTTATTAGGTTATGATGATAATATTAATTATAGGGTTAGAGTTAGTGGATTTGATATTGAAAATCGGGAAGGTCCTAAAAGTGAATGGAGCACCGATAGGTTTGGGGAGTATGGAGGTATTGTGGGCATTGATGATGAACCTGGTATTAATAATGAACAAATTTCTGAAAATTTGTTTCCAACAATTAGTAAGATACATCCAAATCCTGCAGAATATACTCAACGAATTCTAATAAATAATGGAGAAAGAAATGGTGGAACTTTTAGTTGGAGAGTGTTTGATGTTAAGGGTAGGGCAGTAAGAGACTTTGAATTTGATATGGTTGTTGGAGAAAATGAGTTTGAAGTTGATTATTCTGGTTTATCTGCTGGAACATATCTAGGTGCTTTATTTTGGAATGATGAGATAATAGATAGTACTAAATTTATGGTAGTAGATTGATGAAAAATATAATTAAATTATTCGGAATTTGTATGATTTTTCTAATTAGTTTGTTAATTTCTGTGAATGCTAATAGTGATGAAAATATAGTATTCTTACATCATTCTGTTGGGGGCAATTTGTATGATTATTTAAATAAAGGAATTGATCAATATTTTGTAGAATATAATGCTCTAGAAGGTACTTCTTATTCAATTGAAGAATGGGAATACCCGGGTGAGAGAGATTATACTCCATATCCTTGGAATAACTATCCTTGGGATTATTGGAATTTGTGGATTAATCCAAATACACCTTGTAACTCAAATGTTTGTTCAGGAGAAGGTTATCGTTGTATGGAGTGTATAGATCCTATTATTAATCAATATGATGTTGTTGTTTTAAAACATTGTTATGCCGGTTCTGATATTTTAGAAAATACTGGGAATGCAAATGTGATGTTTAGTACAAAATCTATTGAGAATTATGAATTGCAATATGCTGCCTTAAGAGATTTATTTGATTCTTATCCAAATACTCTTTTTATTGTTTTTACTTTGCCCCCTAGGGATAAAGACTCAACTTCTGCAGATATTGGAAATGCTGCAAGAGCTACTCAATTTTCTGAATGGACAAAAAATAATTGGTTAAATAATGGTAATCTCCATAATAATATTGTTGTTTTTGATATTAGGGAATATCTTGTTGAAAAAGATTCTAATTCGGCATATTTTAATTTTTTGAAAGAAGAATATGTTAGTGTTGTAACTAACTCTCATCCAAATGATAGGGCAAATAATGATATTGGTCCAATTTTTGGGGAATTCTTAATTAATGAAACTCAAAAATTCTTTGATTCTCCTCCTCAAGGTAATCCAGAATGTGGAGATAATGAATGTAATGGTGATGAAAATTGTTTAACTTGTTCCGAAGATTGTGGATTATGCTTAGATTCTCAAATTATAAATTTAAATGAAGGATGGAATGTTGTTTCTATGACTATAGACTCAGGCATAACTTCTAACCAACTTGAAGGTGTTGTTATGGATTATGATGGTGGAATTTGGAATTCTGATTTTCCCAATGTTAATGGGGATGAATTTCTCCTTGAACCCTTGAAAGGTTATTTTGTATATTCTAATATTGAAACTAGTTTAGAATTTGATGGTGTTGAATTATCTTCAGATTATAATTATCCTTTAGTTGCAGGTTGGAATTTAATATCAGTTAATCAGGCAGGTCTTTTTTTAGACATATATTCTCACTCAATTACTCAAGAAAATATTTATAGTATTAATCCAAATAATCCTACTCTTATTGAGTCTTTTGATCCTTCAAATAATTTAGTTCAAGAAAATTTTTATTGGATTAATGAAGGTTCTAGGTCAAAATCTAGTGTTGTATCTTTTTTTGATTGGATTGCTAACTTTTTTAAATCTTTATTTTCTTAAGTTTACTATGGATTTATCTAGACAAGAATTAGTGATAGGGAAAGAAGCTCAAAAAAAATTAGAAAACTCTAAAATTGTTATAGTTGGGCTTGGTGCCATAGGTAGTTTAACTGCCGAATTATTAGTTCGTTCTGGTGTCAAACATTTAATATTGATTGATAGAGATTATATTGAAAGTTCTAATCTACAAAGACAACATATGTTTGTTGTTTCAGATATAGGTGAACCCAAGGTAAAGGTTTCTGAAAAATATTTGAAGAAAATTAATTCAAAAATAAAAGTAAAATCTTATTTTGATAATTTGGATCATACTAACATAGATTTGTTGGATTCAGATTTAGTTTTGGATTGTACTGATAATTTACAAACAAGATTTCTAATAAATGATTATTGTAAGAAAAATAAAATAAATTGGATATTTTCTTCTGCAATAAAAGGACACGGGTATGTTTTTAATGTTTTACCAAAGGGTCCATGTTTTAACTGTATATTTGAAAGTTTATCTAGTTCAGATACTTGTGAAACTGTTGGAGTAATGAATACTATTACTTCCTTGATATCCTCCTTACAAGTTAATGAAGCTATCAAAATATTGATTGGCAAAAAATCAGAAACTGATTTGATTTATGTAAATATAAATGAAAATAATATTCTTAAAATTAAAGTTAATAAGAAAAAACTTTGTACTGTTTGCAAGGGTAGTTATGATTATCTTTCTAGTGAAAAAGTTGAAAAATTGATTAAACTTTGTGGCCGTGGAAACTTTTTGTTTGAGAAGAAAAAAAAGATTAATAAAAGAAAATTTGATAACATAAAAGATTGGGGCAAAGTCTTCAAATATAAAGAAATGACTGTGTTTCCAGATAAAATTTTAATTAAAACAAAATCTGAAAAAGATGCTAGGAGTTTATATTCAAAATATGTTGGTAATTAGTTGTTATTTCTTCCAAGAATAAATTCATTTCTTTTTGGTTATTTATTTTTATAAAATCATTAGTATATGATTCTACTATTTCTTGATATTCTGTTTGTCCGTTGTTTAATTTATATCTTTTAACGGAACTTAATAATTTCATTAATTCATTAAAATTTGTTTTATTATTCTTATTATATCTTTTCATTAATCTATAATTTAAAATATGTAGTGGTGCATCAACCCAGATTAATAATTTACTTTCATTAATTATTTCTTCTGTCCAATCTGTATATACTCCTTCTGTAATCCATTTGTCTGTTAAACAAATATTTTCTAAAATTCTGTCTCTTTTTTTTATATCTCTTTTTGTTGAATACTTGGTTTCCCAAAAAATATCATCTAGGTCATAATGTAGTATATGGAGTTTAGTTGATAATTTTTCAGCTAGGTGTGTTTTTCCGCTTCCAGATGGTCCCATTATATGTATTTTATTTTTCATTTTTTTATCCGCCTGAAATTACGGATAAGAATTTTATTTCGTCTTGATCTTTAAGTTCATTATCTTCAGTCACAAGTTCACCATTCTTTACAATTATTACTTCTCCTAAATTTATGTTTAATTTTTTGGAAATTTCTTTTATTGATTTTGCTTCAATCATAATGTTTTTCTCTGTCCTTTCATCAAATACTTTTATTTTCATTTTTTTAATAATTCTACATATTCGCATGCCCGACATTTTTCTTTTGATGTTGGTTCTTCACAAATATTACAGTATTTTATATCTTGTTTTTTATAATTTTCCTTTAATAGTGGAGAAATCTCTAAGAATGAATTTATTATTGAACTTTTTGTACTTGGATATTCCTTATCTAATTTATTTAAATATTCTCTTACTTTGCTCCTAAAAGAATCTTGTGCATATGGGCATTCATTGAAAGGAGTTACAAGATTATTGAGGAATGCATAAGTCATTATTTCTTTTTCAGTTAAAAAATAAAGAGGTTTTATTCTTCTAATGAATTTCTTATCCTCTTTTATTCCTGATAGTGGCCCAAGTCGTGATGAAGCTGAAATGTTGTTTCTAAATTGGTTCATTAAGATTGTTTGTGCTTCATCATCTAAATTGTGACCAGTTGCTAATAATGTAATCTTATTTCTTTTTGCTTCTTTATTTAATAAATATCTCCTAAATACTCCACATACATTACAAGGATGAAGATCTAATTTTTTTAATATTTTATCTAAAGTCATTCCAAATTCTTTTTTGTAACTGGTTATTTTTAATGGAATTTTATTTTCTTTACAGAATTTTTTTGCGAATCTTAGGGTTTCATCCCTATATCCTTTTATTCCTTCATCTATTGCTATTGCTATTGTTTTTGTTGTTCTTTGTTGTTCTGCTAAATTATGAAGAATTTTTAAAGTTGCCATTGAATCTTTGCCACCAGATAGCGCAACTCCTATTGTATCTCCTTTTTGAAACAATTTGTATATCCTTATTGTTTTTCTAACTTTTTTTTCAAAATATCTTAAAAAACATTTTTTACAAAGAGAAATATTATTATTTGGAAGATCAATTACAGGTTTTTCTTTACATTTTTTGCATGTCATCGATTTTTGATTTAAAAAGTAGATTTATAAGTTTTACTAGACTTACTGTTTAAAATCATTTGAATTTGTTTAAAATGGCAAATGCAAAGATTTATATATAAAATAACTAGTTACTAATTAGTGACAAATAGACCAATTTAGGCCTAGGAGAAGATAAAAAATGGCAAGACTAAAGTTAATATCAAGAAAAACAAACGGCAATTTGCATGAAATAATTGTAGAGGGTACAGATTTAACACAAGATCAAGTTCAAGATTTTTTTTCAAATTATGGTGAAGGTGAGCTTGTAAAGAATGATGATGGAAATTATGTTTTTAGAGTTGGTGAAGGAACTGACTTAAATGCATTAGTTAGTGATTCTTTTACTGGTAAAATTCAAGGTTATCCGGTTATTAGAGCTTTAAAAGATCCTGAAAGGTTTTCTGATGAAGTAGAGGGTTTTGATCCTGCTGTTCATGGTAAAACTTCACAAAATTTAACTAAGAAACTTAATTATAGACAAAAGAAAGCATCTGAAGGTGGAATGTTTAAGAATGCTGAGAATGCTTTGAAGAAAGGTTTAATCGGTTTAACTGCAGCTGCTGCTATTAGTGGTGCAGGATACTTAGGTTATAATGCAGTTACTGATAAATTGGAAGAAAATAAAGCTGAAAAATTAAAAATTGAACAAGTAGAAGCTGAAAAAGTAGCTTATGAAAATCTTTTAGTTAAAGAATCAGAATTATATGAAAATGCTTCAAGTTTATTGGCTAGTGAAGAGGTTTCTCAAGCTAGTTCAGTTTTGAAAGAAGCTGAAAATTTAAGGGAAGGAATACAATTTGGAGATTTGAGAGAAGAAATTAATATTGCTGTTACTGAAAAAGAAGCTGAAAAAGCTGAATTGGAAAGAATAGCTGAATTAAAAGATAAATATTCTAATATAAATTTAGAAAATAACACTATAGAATATTCCTCAAGATTTGGTGAAAGTCTTTGGAATGTTGCAGAGCAAGTTTGGTCTACTAGACATAATGGTGCTACACCAGATATGGCAAAGGGTTCAGATGAACTTAAAGAAGTTTATACAATATGGGATGGAATTTGTAAGAATGTCAGAAATAATGTTGAGAATTTGGATGATCTAGAGGTTGGTCAACCAATAAATATTCCTGCAAATTTGGAAGAAGTATCCGTTGCTCAAGTTGAAGAAGTTAGTTTAACTCTTAAAGAAGTTGAGACAATAACAAGTATTGAAAGAGCAGCAATGAATCATGAATATGAGTTTGCTTTAGAAAAATTAGAAACTCTTGATGGAGCTTATTCAGATTTAGAAGATAGAATACAATCTCAAAAAGTTCAATATGAAGCAAATGTTGCACAAGTTAATAAAACTGAAGAAATTGCAAGCAATCTTAAAGATGTTAATACATATTTAGCAGTTAGTGATTTTGATGCGGCTATGAATAGTATTGAAAGTGCTGAAGAACTTTCTGGACTTACTTTTGATTTGTTTAGAAATAAGGTTGCTGAAGCAAAAGTTCAATATGGAGTAGAAGAATCCAGAGACAAAGTAATTGAATCACTAGATCATGCATCTCATTATGAAGGGGATCTTAATGTTGCTTCAGAAGGATTAGAAAATCTTGGTCCTGAATATAGTGAATTAATTAAGAAACTTGATGTTGTTGTTAAAAGGGCAAATGAAGTTCAAGAATGGGCTGATTTTGATTTAACAAGAGAACAACTTGAAAATGGAAATGTTGAAGAAGCATTGGAAACTATTGGGGCTGTTAGAAAATTAAATCAAGATACTTTTTTAATGTCTGGTAATGATGATGAACAAGCAACTGAATATGCAGCTTTTGAATCAACAGTTAGTGATGCTATGGCTGAACAATTCGGAAATGAAGCTAAACAACTTATTGAAGCTGGAAATTATCAAGAAGCTTTGAATAAGTTAGAAGAAGGAAAAGAATTTGGAGAATATGCAATGTTATTCCAAAAAGCTAATTTCGGAATAGTTAACGATCTTGTAGAAGAAGCAGATACACTTTATAGTGCAGGTAACTTTGAAGGTGCTTTGGAAAAACTTAAGGAAAGTACAAACTTTTCTTCAACTGTATCACAACAAGCTTTGGCTTCAGAAATCTTTGAATCTTATCGAGAAAATTTTGATGCAGAAGTAAATGGTTTAATTGAAACTAGAGATTTTGAAGGTGCTTCGGAAGTATTGGCAAATTATGAAAGTAAATTTGGAACTCAAGATAGTCTTAAATTAAAATTAGTTGATTCTAAAAGGGAATCTTTTAGAAGTGATGCAGCTGAATTAATTGAAACTAGAGATTTTGAAGGGGCATTAGATACTATTCTTTCTGGAGAAGAAGTATTTGGAAATGTTTATTCTGATGTTAAGAATGTAGCAGTAGATAGTTTGATTGCAGATTATAGATCAAATGTTAAAGGTTTGATTGCTGATGGAAATCTTGAAAGTGCTCTTGAAACTATCTTAGTAAGTGAAAAAAGAACTGGTCCTGCATATGAAGATCTTAAAATTAAAGTAAGTAATGAGTATGCAGGTATAGAAGAAGGTTATTTCAATGATTCATCAAAATTATTTGCAGGAGCTAAATATGTTGAATCTCTTGAAGAACTTGCAAAAGCTGAAGCAGTAAGTGAAGGAGACCAGTATTCTGGAATTAAAGAAACTGTACAAGATAAGTTAAATACATTGAATAGATATGCAACAACAGAAGATGGAAATCTTGAAGTTGTTTCAAATGAAGGCGAAGGAATTTGGGATTTGGCAAAAACATATATGGAAACTAAAGATAATAAAAAATTAAAACTTGAATATGAAGGTCATTTTACAAATAAACCACAAGATTTGAAAGACTTAGTAAATTATGTTGTTGAGATCTTAGAACTTAATGATATGGAAACTGCAAATCCTTATCATACACTTGAAGAAGGAACTGTATTGAGAATGCCTCAATACAAATAATCCTTTTTTCTTTTTTTATTTTAATTTTTGATTTATTATTTCTTTAATTGTTGTTATGTTCTGGATTCCTTCTATTTTTTTAGAATTGATAAAGATGGTTGGAAATATATTTATTTTTAATTTATTAGCAATTTTTATGTCTCTGTTTATTATATTTTCGTATATTTTTCCTTCTATGCAATTTTGTAAACTCGAAACTTTTATATTTAATTCACCTGCATACTCAAATAATTGGGTGTTGTTTAATTTTGTTAAATTTTCAGATAATAATTTCTTGTGTAATTGCCAATTTTTTCCTCTACTTCTTGAACATTTCACCCCATTTATTGCCAAAATGGAATCATTTGTTTGAGGATATGTTTTAAAAATAAATTTCGTACTGTTTGAAAATTCATCCAAAATTTCTTCTATTATTGGGAACATTTCTGAAGTATTTTGATCTAGGTAATCTCCAAATTCTATGATTGTTATCTCTGCATCTTTATCTCCAAGAAATATTCCCTCTCTTGAGGCAATTCTTAATGGATCCATTATGTATGCTAGTACAATTGTTGAAAATAAGATTATGCAGAACAATAATATTATTAACATATTTCCCTTTTTGTTCATTTTAATTCAATCTCTTCTCCAATTTCTGGAATATAACAATTATGATTTTTTAATTTTGATTTGAGTGCTATTGTTGATTTTTCTTCTCCATGAACTATGAATACTTTTTTTGGTTTTTCTTTGAAACCTTCTATCCATTTTACTAATTCATTTGAATCTGCATGTGCAGAAAAACTATTTATTTTTTCAATATCTGCCTTTACTACTAATTCTGAGCCCATCATCCTAATTCTTTTTTCTCCTTCAATTAAATGTCTTCCTAATGTTCCTTCTGCTTGGTATCCTACGAATAAAATAGTGTTCTTTTTATCCCAGATTCCATGCTTTAAGTGGTGCCTTATTCTTCCGCCGTTACACATTCCACTTCCAGCAATTATTATGCAAGGTTTATGATAATTGTTTAATTTTATTGATTCTTTTGTAGCTGCAGTATATTTCAAATTTTTAAAACTAAATGGATCTTTATATTTTGTTAATGCTTCTTTGTCAAATACTTCCTTATGTTTTTTGAATATTTCTGTTGCTTTTATTGCCAGTGGGCTGTCTAAAAATATTTCTTCATCTGGGAATTTCCCTTGTTTTATTAATTTATTAAATGAATAAAGAAGTTCTTGTGTTCTTTCAATTGCAAATGAAGGTATCAATAATTTTCCTCCTCTTTTATATGCATTTTTTACGTGCCTTAGTAATACTTTATCTCTTATTCCAAGATCTTCATGTTCTCTGTTTCCATATGTTGATTCAACTAATACATAATCTGCATGTTCAATGATTGTTGGATCTCTTACTATTGGTACTCCCCATTGTCCTAAATCTCCAGAAAATACTATTTTTGTTTTTTTGTTTTTTTCTGCTGCATAAAATTCTATTATTGCTGCACCTATTATGTGTCCGGCATCTCTATACCTTACTTTTATTTGTTCATCAATTTTGTAAGTTTTATCATAATTTATTTTTCTAAATAATGGCATTGTAGCTTTTGCATCATTAATTGAATACATTGGTTTCCTTTCTGGAATTCCCTGTCTTTTTCTTCTTCTGTTTTCATGTTCAGTTTCTATCTCTTGGATATGTGCACTATCTTCCAACATTATTTTACAAAGATCTATTGTTGCTCCTGTTGCGAAAATTTTTCCATTAAAACCTGCCTTCTTCAATTTTGGTAATAATCCTGAATGATCTATGTGTGCATGGGTTAGAAATACATAATTTATTTTTTTTGGATCAAACTTAAAAGGTTCGTAATTTAGTTTTGTTATTTCTTTTCTTCCTTGAAACATTCCGCAGTCTATCAGTACTTGTTTTTTCCCAATTGTTACTAAGTGGCATGAACCAGTAACTATTTTTGCAGCACCACAAAATTTTATTTTCATATTTGCCTCTTTTGATAAATTTTAGATTCTTGTGTTTTTATAGTTTTCTTTTTGAGATTATTTTTTTTAATGTGTGTGGGTGGTTTGTGGTAATTCCATCTATGTTTCTTTTTGAATAATGTTTCAGAAGTAATTTTGGTACTGTCCATAAATAAATCTTTGCTCCCATATTTCTTTTTAAATGCCATATGAAAAAAATATGGGCAGAATATGCGTTTATTTCTTTTATTTTCTTTTTAAAATTAAAGAAAGGATTTATTGTTAGAATTCCTAATTTTATTTTTTTGTTTTGTTTTCTAATATTTTTTAGTAAGTCATAATCGAAAGAAATTATTATTGAGTTCTTTTCTGCCCTGTATTTTTTTATTAAGTCTAGAGTTATTTTTTCAATATTCTTTTCTTTTCTTTTTAATTCAATTAATAATGTTGCTTTATCTTTGAAATCTGTTAAAAATTCTTCTAGTGTATAAATTTCTCTGTGTATTTTTTTTAATTCTTTGCAATTTAAATTTTTTATTCTTTTGAATTTTTTACATAATCGTATACAAGATTTATCGTGCATTAAGATGGGTACTTTATCTTTTGTTAATCTTACATCTGTTTCTATTATGTCTGCTTTATCTTTTATTGCTTGTAAGTATGCTTTCTTTGTGTTTTCTGTTTCTATGGATGAATTTCCCCTATGTGCTATTATTTTCATTTATGTAGAATTAATTTTTTTATTTAAAAATTTAACTAAAAAAAGAAAAAAAGAATGGGTAGAATTAACTACCACATGCTGCTGCATTATTGCTTGCACCTGTTGAATCCCATCCAAATCCTGGACCTGGAGCAACTGCTTCAAATTCAGTGTTACATTCTTCTGGAGCAACATTAAATGCATTACAAATTGCAGCCAATAAACTTACTGAGTCTCTTCTACTTTGAACAGTTTGTCCATTGATTACTAATGTTGGAGATCCTCTTACTGAATAAGCTTCATTTTTTGCTTTATGTACATTAAATAATGGGTATCTTCCACTTAACCAACTTGATTGATCTTCTAAGTTAGCCATAATTGTGAATTCTTCATCTGCCGCTGTTGTACATTCTTCTAATGCAGTCATATCAATTCCTGTTGAAGTTAAACATCCTTCGCCATCTCCTTCTTCAAGGAAACATTCTAAGTATGTTAAAAATTTATCATTTTGTTCTTCTTGAATACAGTATTGATTTAATTGTTCCACAACTTCTGTTTCACCATGCATTGCATAATAAACAAATCTTATGTTGAAATCTATTGTATCTCCAAGTACATTTGCCACAGGTAATATTCCTTTTTCAATTTGTGTACCAGCTGGGCAGTGACTCATAATAAATGCTTCAACTACTGGTTTATCAGACTTAGGTACGTCTGCAGGCGTTTCTATTTCTTGAGTCATATCAATTGCTTGCAAGAATAGTAAATTACCATTTTTTGTCATATAAATATCCTTTTCTTGTCCCATCACTGAAACCCCAGCTTTATACAAACCTCCTTCTTCTGTTACGTCTCCTATTGTCGCTGTTGCTTGACCTTGCAATAGATTTGTATTTATGAAATCTAATGCTGTATCTGCTACTGCTGCTCCTGATGGTCCGGATAAATTAAATCCATTTCCACCAAATGCAAGAGATAGTATTAACAAAAGGCCTAAAGCCATACTTGAAATTTTCCAAGTGTTTAGTTTCTTTTTTTTAACAACAGAATGATGTTGTTCTATTTTATTTTCTTCCATTTTTCTTTCCGTTTTAGGTATTATATACATCCAGCTATAAGTTTCAAATCTTCTAGTGAATGTATATCAACAAATAGTTGATCGTGAATTATCCAAGTTGGGTATGAATAGATTCCTGCTGATTTGCAGTACTCTTTATTTTCTGAGCAATCTATGAAATTTAAGTATTTAGAACTAGAACTGAAAATTCTTTTTTGTTCATCACATACTGGACAATTATTTTCTATGAAAAGTGTTGCTCCATTTTCTGTTAAACATTTAGCAAGATTATTTCTTTCTTGGATTACTGCAGCTCCAGTTATGTTGTTCATTTTATTTAAAGTAAATGAAAAAGCTAGTACAAAAACTAGAAAAAATAAAGCTATCTTAACCCTCCTTTCTAAAATTGAATTTCCCCTCATTACGATTAGGTTTAATTAAATTATATATAAAACTTACCTTTTTAATTTGTTCTTTGCTCTTGAGTATCCCTCTAGTATTATTGTGCCCAAGGGTTTGTTTTTTATTGAAGCATAACTTAATCCTGTTGTTGCTTCTGTCATAGTGAACATTGCAAATGCCCTTGTTGGGGTTCCCATAAATTCAGTTAAAACATAATCGTCCATTTTGTCTACCAATATTAGCTTTGTTGTTCCGAGTGCTAGCCCTAATCCTGCTGAGTAGTTAGTCATTATTGTGTTTTCTATTCCTGCTTTTTTTGTGTATTTTTCTTGTACTTTTTCTGGCATTGCTCCAAGTGGCATGTAGAGTGCTAAATTAACTAAGAATTGATCCACTCTTTCATTATTTGAATAATTTGCTTTTCTTAATAAATTAATTATTGTTGTTTCTAAATTCTTCATTTTTTTACATGTTTCAACATTAATGCAGAAATTATAATTAATGGGATGCTTACTATTTGCGCCCAAGTAAGGTTGAAATAGGCAGCTGGCCAATCTCTAAAAAATTCTACTATGAATCTGAGTATTGAATACATTAATGTGAATGTCCAAAATACAAATCCTCTTGGTAGATCCTTTATTCTTATTAAATTATAAGTTGTAATGAATATAATTAAGTTTTTTCCTGCTTCGTAAATTTGAGATGGATGTCTTTTTCCCTCTACTCCATTTATTGAGATTCCCCAAGGTAATGTTGTTATCCTTCCATATAGCTCTTGGTTAATTAAATTTGCAAATCTTCCAAAAATTAGTCCGAAAGCTAAAGGTATTACAAATACATCTGCTAAGTTGTAGAATTTTATTTTTCTTTTTTTACAAAAGTAAACTGCCATAAAGATTGCTGCAATGAATCCTCCATGGAATGCTAGCCCTCCTTTCCAGATGGCAAATATTTGTAATGGATTGTTTAAGTAGTATTGTAGACTTGATAGAATATGTCCAACTCTTGCTCCAATTATTGCAGTAGGTATTAAGTAAATTAAGAAATCTTGGATGTCTTCTTTTTTTAGATCTCTATATTTTGCTAATTTTGTTGCTATATGAATCCCTGCCAAAAATCCTAGTGCC
>CAZTYO010000004.1:0-43729 GCA_964617925.1 Candidatus Woesearchaeota archaeon | reverse complement strand
TTGCGAAAAAAGTAGGTTGAGTAATACAAAAGTCCCGACAACGCAACAATGCACTTCAAGGCCTATATCTTCCCATTGTTCTTGGGAAAGGAATTGCATCCTTAATATTATCTAGGCCACATATCCAAGAAATAACTCTCTCAGTACCTACACCATAACCAGAGTGAGGAACTGAACCATATTTTCTAGAATCAAAATACCAGTCATAATCTTTTGGATCTTCTCCATCTGCTTTTAATCTAGATTCCATATCTTTAACATCTAAACTTCTTTGACTTCCACCAACAATTTCAACACCCGTGCCCGGAGCCAACATATCAAAACAAAGAGCCTCATCAGAAAAATCAGGATCCCTAGGTTTGTAAAAACCCATTGCTTCAACAGGATAATGAGTAATAACTAAAGGAGTATCATAATGTTGCATTATGGCTTTTTCCTCTTCAGTTCGTAAATCTTTACCAAATTTAACAGAGATATTATCTTTCTTTTTAATTATATCAAGAACTTCCCTATATTTTATAGTTGGCCAGTTTTTTTTAGTCATTGCAAGAAGTTTCTTTGGATCTTGACCTAATAATATCAATTCTTCAGATCTTTCTTTAACAACTTGTTGAATACAATATTTTAATTCTTTTTTAGCAAATTCAGAAACATCATTTAAATCAAACCATGCTGCTTCCATTTCTGCCATCCAAAACTCAGATAAATGACGCGAAGTTTTAGATTTCTCTGCTCTAAAAGTTGGACCAAAATTATATATTTTTTCCAAAGCAAAAACTCCTGCTTCTGCATATAACTGCCAAGTCTGTGCAAGATATGATTTAGCTTTATAATATTTAACTTCAAAAACAGTTGAGCCACCTTCAGATTGTGTAGGTTGTAAGATAGGAGTATCGAATCTAATAAATTTTTCACTTTTGAAAAATTCTTCTCTTGCCTGAACAAAAGTAGATCTTATTTTCATAATTGCAGTCATTTTACGACTTCTTAACCACAGATGTCTATTATCATCTAAAAATTCCCTGCTTTGGTCAGCGCCGATTGGAAATTTATCTGACTCACCAATAACTTCGAATTGATTAACTTCAATTTCATATCCAGTTGGAGCTCTTTTATCTTCACTCAAATTACCATGCAATTCTAAACTAGTTTCTACCTGTAATTTATCTGCAATATCAAATAATTTTTCACCAACTTTATCTTTTTTAATAATACACTGAATTATATTTGTTGAATCTCTTAAAACTACAAATTTAAATTTACTTGATCCCCTTTCCCTATGAACCCATCCCCTAAGAGATACTTTTCCACTTTTCTTTTCTAATGCCTCTTTTATTGATATAAATTTCATTTTGATTTTATTCCTAACTCATCCAATTGTTCTTTATCAACTTTGTTTGGAGCATCTGTCATTAGGTCTTTTGCATCTTTATTCTTTGGAAATGCTATAACTTCTCTAATTGATTCATTTTCTGTTGCCAGAGCAACAATTCTATCGATACCAATTGCGAAACCTCCATGAGGTGGAGCAAATTTTAATGCATCTAAGAAAAATCCAAATTTTTCTCTTGCTTCTTTTTCAGTCATTCCAAGTGCATCGAAAACTTTAGATTGTAATTTTTGATCATGAATTCTTATACTCCCACTACCTAGTTCCCATCCGTTAAGAACTAAATCATAAGATCTGGATCGTATTTCTTTAGATTTTCCAATTTTATCTAAATCTTCCTTATTTATTCCAGTAAATGGGTGATGTGCGGAAACATATCTTTTTGATTCTTCATCGTATTCAAATAATGGAAATTCAGTAATCCATACAAATTTGAATTTTTCTCCCTTCTTTCTTAAGTCTGGCTTCTCTGATTTATATTTTTTCATAGATTCTTCATAAGACAGCCTATCAAAAGGTATTGGAATATCAATATTTAATGCTTTTTTCCACACAAATTTAATCATCTTCTCAAATAATGAATATATATCTTCTTCTTCAACAAAACTCATTTCCAAATCAAGTTGCGTAAATTCTGGCTGCCTATCTGCTCTAAGATCCTCATCCCTCATACATTTAGCTATCTGGAAATATTTATCCACTCCTCCAATCACCAATAATTGCTTAAATAATTGAGGACTCTGAGGTAATGCATAAAAACTACCGTTATGGACCCTACTTGGTATTAAATAATCTCTCGCTCCTTCAGGTGTAGATCTTCCAAATAAAGGAGTTTCAATTTCAACAAAATTTTCTTTATCTAAAAAATCTCTAAACGCCTTTATCATCTTATGTCTAGTCAAAAGATTTGATTGCATTTTTGGATCTTTCAAATCAAGATATCTATATTTCATTCTAGTTTTTTCAGTACTTTCTATATCATCTAAACCTAGTGGATATTTTGGGACAGAAGCAAAAATTTCAAGTTTTTCAACGGCAACTTCTATTGTTCCAGTTTTTAGTTTTTCATTAGTTTTTGGTCTTTCTTTTACTTTGCCAGTAACTTGTATTATCGATTCTCTTTTTAATTCTTCAAGATCTTTGATAAATTCTTTATTAAAAAATAATTGAGTTATTCCGTATTTATCTCTAAGATTAACAAAGCCTATTTTTCCATGAGTCCTAATTATATCTATCCATCCGGATAATGTGACTTTTTTCCCAATCTCCTTCTTAGATAGTTCTCCACAAGTATGTGTACGTAACATGATAAATCTAATAGATTATTTATTTATTTAAAGGTTTCCATAAATAATTCTCAAAAAGTTTATATAAGAAAAGGCACTCAAAATAATTATGCATAAAGAATTGGTAGATTTTTCAATAAAATATTTGAAAGAAAAAGGGGCAGAATACGCCGAAGCAAGAGCAGAGATAGATAATTCAAATAGTTTTCTCTTAAAAGATGGAAATTTAGAGGTTTCCAGTTTTGATAAATCATGCGGTATAGGGATTAGGTTTTCAATAAAAAATAATATTGGTTTTCTTTCTGCAAACGAATTAAATAAAGCTTCTTTAAAAAAAGGATTAGATAAAGCAATAAGATTAACAAAAAATTCTACAAAAATCGGAGAGGCGGTAAAGTTCTCAGAAGAAAAAAAGCAAATAAAATCTTACAAGGTAAAACAAAAGAAGAGTACTTTAAATGTAAGTCCAGAAGAAAAGATTAAACTTTTAACAGATTTAAATAAGGCAATAGAGGTAAAGCACAAATATTTCTCATTGTCTGACAATACTTTAAAAAAATACTATGTAAATTCAGAAGGATCAAAAATTACTTCTGAAATTCCAAGAATTAATTTTTTCTATTTAATGACTTTAATGGAAGGAACTAAATCCATACAAAGGATGCATCAATATGGTTCAGCAACTGGTTATGAAATATTAAACAAATGGAAATTAGAAAATAGTATACAAGAAGAAGTAAATGCACTAAAAGAGAATATGTTACATGGTGTAAAAGCACCAAAAGAAAAAATAGATCTAGTTTGTGCACCAGAAGTAACTGGAATTGCTGCGCACGAATCCTGCGGACACCCATACGAAGCAGACAGAATTTTTGGAAGGGAATCTGCACAAGCAGGAGAATCATTTGTTACAGAAGATATGTTAAATACTAGAATTGGAAGAGAAACAGTTTCAGTAGTAGATGATCCTACTTTAGCAGGAACTTATGGATTTTATTTATATGATGATGAAGGAGTAAAAGCTAGAAAAAAGGTTTTGATGAAAGAAGGGATGATAAATGAATTCTTACATAACAGGGATACAGCTGCACAAAGTTGTACACAGAGTAACGGATCAGCACGAGCAAATCATTTTTCAGTTGAACCAATAGTTAGAATGTCAAACACTTTTGTTACAAAAGGAAAATACAAAGAAGAAGAATTAATCAAAGAAATAAAAAATGGAGTCTATATCAGAAGTTTCATGGAATGGAATATTGATGATAAAAGATATCAACAAAAATATGTTGGGAATGAAGCATACTTAATAAAAAATGGAGAGATAACAAAACCTGTGAAATCTCCAAGATTAGAAATTACTACTCCTGCATTTTGGTCTGCAATTGATGGAGTGGCAGATAACTTAAAGTTATTCGCTGCAACTTGTGGGAAGGGAGAACCAATGCAAGGAATACCTGTAACGACGGGCGGTCCATCCATAAGATTAAGAGGTATAAGATTAAGATGATTATCGAACACTTAAAAAAAAGATTAACAAAAGAGGTGGATGATTTTGTCTTAATTGGAAACAACTCAGAGATGAGTCAAGTAAAATTTGTTAATAATAAAATTGTAAAAACTGGAACTGAAGACATATCAAATATAAATATATTTGCTGTAAAAGATAAAAAAATAGTTTCCACTGACTTGAAAGAATTAAATGAAGGAAGTGCAGATGAATTAGTAAAAAATATTTCTAATTTTCTAAAGTTTACAAAACAAAACAAAAATTATTTCGGAATAGCGGAAGGTCCTTTCAAATATAAAAAAGTAAATGGAATTTTTGATAAAAAAGTAAAAAACATAGATGAAGTAGATATTGTCGAAAAAGGAATCATTGCAGCATTAAAAGATGCAACAAGAGCATCTGGAACATACCAAGGTGCGATTGGAAAAACAAGAATAATTACTTCAAAAGGAGTAGACATAGAAGAAGAATCATCTTCACTATACTTTTCACTAAGGGCAATGGCTTCAAAAGAAGCATCGAGCCATAAAACAGTTTCATCCACAACTTTAAATTCATTTGATGTAGAAAAAGCAGGAAACCTATCAGGAGAGTTTGCAAAATTGGCAAATAATCCAGTTCAAGGAAAAAGTGGAAAATTTGATTTAGTAATTTCACCATTAGCATCTGCAACTATCTTTGGAAGTTTAGGAGATGCCTCTTCTATATTTAGTGTAGAATCTGGGTTATCTTTTTTAGGTGGAAAATTAAATAAAAAATTAGGAAATTTCAATTTAATAGATGATGGAAAATTTGAAGGAGGAGTAGGTTCAGCAAGTTTTGATAGTGAAGGAGTGCCAACACAAAGAACAGAAATAATAAAAGAAGGAGTTCTAAAAACTTATCTTCATAATACTTCAACTGCAACAAAGTATAAAACAAAAACAACTGCAAATGCAGGTTTAATTGCACCAGGATCAACAAATACAATCCTAGAAGGAAAGACAGGTAACCCGTTTGATATAAAAAATGGAATTTATATTACAAATACTTGGTATACTAGATTTCAAAATTATGCCGCTGGAGATTTTTCAACAATTCCGAGGGATGGGATTTTTATGATAGAAAATGGGGAGATAACTAATCCAATAAAAAATATTAGAATTAGTGAAAATATCTTAAACATGTTGAAGAACATAGAATTATTTTCCAAGGATAAAGAACAAATAACAAGTTGGGAAGCAGATTCACCATTTATTTCATCAAACGTTTTAGTAAGAAATGTGAATATTACAAAACCAACTAGCTAAAATAGATAGATTAAAAGAAAAATTTTGCCATATTTTGAAGATGGAAAGGGTCATGGATTTGACCACATTTTAAGAGTATATAATCTATCCATAAGGATAGCAGAAACTGAAGAATGTGATATTGAAGTAGTTAAAGCAGCAGCACTATTGCACGATGTATGTAGAAAAAAGGAAGAAGAAACAGGATTATGCCATGCTGAAGAAGGAAGCAAATTAGCACCAGAGATTCTTAAAGAAAATAATTTTCCAAAAGAAAAAATAAATAATGTTGTACATTGTATTAAAGTTCATAGATTTAGTAAAGGATTTAAACCAGAAACTAAAGAAGCAAAAATTCTACAAGATGCAGATAGATTAGATGCAATAGGTGCAATAGCAATATCAAGAGTAATTTCCCATAACACCTTATTGGGAAATCCGATATATGATCCAGACATTATACTTGATAAGGAATACACAAGTAAAGGTAAAACTGCAATAAATCATTTTTTTGAAAAAATATTCAAATTAAAACCAGAAACATTCCATACTAAATTAGCAAAAGAAATTGCTAAAGATAGATATGATTTTACTCAAGAATTCGTTAAAAGATTTATTGATGAATGGAATAATAACTAATTTTTATATTTATTAATCAATTCAGAAACAATTTTACCTTCTACTTTTCCACGATATTTACCCATAACAATGCCCATCAAGGCACCAGAAGTTAAATTTTTATTTTTTTTAATAATCTCTTTAATGTCCTTTTCTAAATCTCCTAAGTCAACTTGTTTATACCTACTCAAATCAATTTTTTTGCCCCGGGCAATCTCAGTCAAAACTTCAAAGGCAGATTCTTTATTTAAATTTCCGTTATCTAAGCTTTCCAAAACTAATCTAAAATCAGATTCTTGGAAATGATAATCCAAATTAAATCTTTTTTTAACTTCTTTAGGCATTTCAACTAAAACAGAAGCAATCAAATTTTTATCTAAATTATAATTAAATTCATCTAAGAAAAAACCTTCTTTAACTAGATTTCTAGCAAGATCTGAATTAACACCTTGTTTTTCTAATTTCAAGATTTTCTCATCCAATAATTCAGGTAATTCAATGCCTTTTAATATCTTTTTAGTTATTTTAATTGGTTTTATGTCGGTTTCAGGATACATCCTAGATGCACCAGGCATTGGTCTAAGAAAAGAAGTACTAAAATCTGTATTTGCATTTCTCACTTCATTTTTTACCTTTCCTTTTTGTTGCCTTTTAACTTCTTTTTCGATAATTTTAATCATTCTTTTTAAATCTTGAAATCCTTTTATCTCAACCCTATTTCCATTTTTTATAGAAACATTAACATCTTGTCTAATCGTTCCAATTCCTCTTTTCACTTTTCCAGTACTTCTTAATATCATTCCAAGTTTTTCTGCAACTTCTTTGGCATGCTCAGGATCTTTTATATCTGGTTTAGTACCAATCTCAATTAATGGAATTCCTAATCTATCGACTCTGTAAGTAATAGAATTATCATCTTCCTTAATTTTTCTAGCAGAATCTTCTTCTAATGAAACAATGTCAATTCCAACATTTCCTTTAGAAGTTTCAATATATCCATCAATACCAACTAACATAGTTCTTTGAAATCCAGAAGTATTACTACCATTAACAACAGTTTTCCTCATCACTTGGATCTCATCAATAATTTTACAATTTAATAGTTGAGATATTTGTAATACTATCTCCATGGCATCTTTATTGACTTCATGAGGAGGTTCTTCATCAAATTCAACAGAACAATTACTATCTGAATATCCCTGATAATGGAATAATAAATCTTTAGAAAATTCATGTTTAGCTGCTATATCAAGTTTTCCAGATTCGCCAGAACTTGCCATAATTTTTCTATTAAATTTTATGTCTGGATTATCATCTCTCAAAACAGAAGGACAGGAACAAAACAATTTATTAGTTTCTAATTGTTGATGAATTTCCAATCCTGCTTTAAATTCAAGCTTCTTATAATCCATAAATTAAAAACACTTTCAGAATTTTATAAACATTGTGGTATTTATTCAAAAGAATTAATTAAAGTTTCAAGAGATTTTTTATAGAATTTTTTCTCAACAGTTGGAAGATAACCAAATCCTCCCATTTCCACAATGCCGGCTCTCGAACCGGAGTATCCAGATTTTAATTCTTCAATATCACTTTCATCAAATTCAACTTTAGATAGTACTGCTCCAATTGGGACTCCTAAATATGCGGCGCCTTCATCAAAAATAAAACTTCTTTCATTAATATTATAATAAGAACCACCAAAAGAAATATCTGTTTTTTCAGTATGTAATATGAATTTATTTTCAAATGAATTAGTGAAATAAGTAAGTGTTGGGAGATTTTCAACTTCTATTTTTCCATTTTTCAAATCTTCAAATTGAGAATGATCTAAATCTGTTAATGCATAATTAAAATTAGCAGAAACTGTCATTTTGAATCTAGAAATAAACTCTTCGGGACTTTGTTGTCTTGCGTTTTCATTCAGAATAAAATAATAAACTGCATAACTTTCGGGATTCATTAATCTTTCATCTGTAGAATATTTTAAAGCTCTACCGTGCATACCTACATCTGGTAAATCTTTATACATCTCTACAAGTTTTTTTTCATTTTTTGTGAATATCATCTTAATTTAGTTAGTAAGTTTTCGCTTTGGATTGTTATATCTTCTTTTCGGATTGGAATTCCCCTATTTTCATACAATTGTTTAGGAATCAAGAGAATTTCTCTTGGATCACATTGATATTTCTCGCCAATCGCTTCAATATCATATTTTTTTAGAACTTCTGTACTTGGCGAATTACAAGTATAGTGCCATATCTTATCCTTTAAGATTCCAGTAAATTCCAATCTATGTAGTTTTCGTTCCATAATATTTTCCAAATTTATGCCTTTATAAAGTTTATCATTTTATTCACTAAACAGTAATAACAGATAGAAAGGTTTATATAGTCGGAGTTTATAATTTTTATAGATTGAAATGATTAAAGAAAAACAAGACATATATAAAATTTCTAAAGATATTCAAAGATTAGACAACTATGGGGCTTTATTCAAATTAGTTGGAGTAGCTAGTTGTGTGGCGGAAGTTAGTTATCATCAAAATATAGATCAAATAAACCCTTATATCTTAATGGCAAGCGCAGGAGCATTTTATTTAGGAACTATTTTCAAAGATAGTGCAAAAGGAAAAAGAAATAATCTGCCAATTTTATCATTATCTGAATCAGAAGAGACCTTAGAAGAGAAATTGTAAAATGGAAAAAGTTACAAAAAAGCATATTGATTTATTTATGAGTAGAGAAGTGATGGTTGAATTAGGAATTTCTACCTCAAAATGTAGGGAAGATGATCTCAGTTATTATCTAAATGGTTATGTTATTGAAAGATTTTTACATGAACAACCAGAAATAAGCGAGTATGTTAAACTTTATTCTAAGTCTATTGGGTTAGAAAAGCTAGGATGTTTGGCTGCTCATGGAGATGATGAATCCGGAAAATGGATTTATGAGGATCAAGGAGAAGAAAAATTAGTTCAAGATTGGATAAATGAACAAGATGGCAAATATTCAGCATTATTATTATGTGTTTGTAATCCTTCTGGGCTAGAAATAGAATCAAAAAAAAGCTTAGTTCTGGCACCTAATTACACATTTGGGACAGTAGTACAAATGCAGGAAGGCGGACAGATAGATTTATATGTTCCAAAAAAAGGATATATCGACTCATATTTATTTGATGAAGAAATAAAAGAATTGGGAGACAAATTAAAATGATATTAGATATAGATATTCCAGAAATAGAAGAAATTTTAGATTCCTATGCCATAAGTTTTTCAAATCTAGGGGCAAGAGGCAGGATAAATTATGAAGATAAAACAATAAAACTTAGTCCTTTATTTTCAGATTGTTCACAAACATTAATGCATGAAGTTGTACATCATTATGTGGATAATGTAGTTTTTTTAGATGATAGATTTTCAGAATTTGATATTGATGAATTTGCAAGAGAGTTGTTAGAAGAAAAGCCAGAAATTAGAGATTATTTAAACAGTTTCATAAGTGATTTAAGTTATGAAACGAGAGAATAATTATAAAAAAGGTTTATAAATCAAATTTGTGCAAAAATATGGTGGAAATAGTTAAAGATTTGAAATGGAAAAAAGAAATTAATGTAAATGAATTAGTTAGTTCTTTAGGAAATGTAGGTTTTCAATCTATTGAATTAAAAAAAGCACAAGATATTATTATCAAAATGAAAAAAGATGGTGCAAAGATATATTTAACTTATACTTCAAACATGGTAACTTCTGGATTAAGAGGTTTTTTTGCTCAATTAATAAAATTGGGTTTAGTGGATGTAATAGTTACAACTGTAGGTGGAATAGAAGAAGATATAATGAAATCACAAGGAGAAGAGTTCATTATTGGAAATTTTAATTCAGACGATGTGGAATTAAATGAAAAAGGAGTTAATCGTATAGGAAATTTATTCATAAAGAGTGAATCCTATGCAATATTTGAAGATTTAATAAAACCAATATTGTCAGGATTATACAAAAAAGATAAGCGGTGGGCACCTTCAGAAATATTTAATGAAATTGGAAAAACATTAGAAGATGAAGATTCAATCTTATTCCAAGCAACAAAAAATAATGTTCCTATATTCTGTCCGGCAATAACTGACGGATCTTTCGGATTCCATTTATTTATGTTTCAGCAAGATAATAATGATTTTATAGTTGATGTAGTAAAAGATTTCCAGAATATATTATTAAGTAGTTCTCAAGATGAAAAAAAAGGTTTAATTTCTTTGGGCGGAAGCATTTCAAAACATCATGCAATAATGTCTTGCTTATTAAATGGCGGTTTGGATTATGCAGTATATATGACAACTGCCAGATCTACTTCTGGTTCAATGAGTGGAGCAACAACTAATGAAGCAAAATCTTGGGGGAAAATCAAAGATGATTCTGATGCAGTTACTGTAATTGGAGATGTTTCAATAAATTTTCCACTTGTTATGATGTCTGTTCTAGAAGAGTTAAACAAAGAAAGAATGTTAAAAGATGGCTAGATTCATATTAAATAAGAAAAAAGTATTTGAGCAATTAGATATAATAAAAGGAATATCTGATGAGGTTTCATATAGTTTTAAATCAAATACTAAAGTTGGACAAATTCTAGAGGGAAATTGTTCATTAAGTGTTCATTCTAAAGAAAATTTGAAATTAATAGAAAACAAAGAAAAAGTTTGGTTTTTTCTTCAAGGTAATAAAGAGATTCCAAAAGAAGTAAACAATTTTGTTGTTGACAATGAGAATGATCTCAAAAATTTATTAAAAGAAGATAGAACTATAAATTTATTATTAAGACTAAAATTAAAAGAACACACTATACATACGGGAAAACATTTCGTTTTTGGGTTTTCTTCTTCAAGAATTAATGAATTGTTAAGTGAATTAAGAAATAATAAGAATATTGACAAATTAGGAATACATTTTCACAGAAAGACACAAAATGTTTCTGAATGGAATTTAAAAGAAGAGTTAGAAGATTCAATAGAAAATTTTTCAAATATTGATATTGTAAATATAGGGGGCGGAATTCCAGCAGAGTATAAAAATTATAGAAAAGAAATGATATCTCATATTTTTAATAAAATTAAAGAATTAAAAGAATTCTTAAATAAAAAAAGTATAAAGGTGATTCTTGAGCCAGGTAGATTTATTGCTGGTCCGGCAATTAAACTAGAAACAGAAATTATTAATTTATATGGAAATAATATTATTGTTGATGCATCTGTTTACAATGCTGCAATGGACACATTTGTTGCAAATATCAGATTATTAGTTAAAGATGAAGTTGAGAAAGGAGAGGCATATATAATTAAGGGAGTAACTCCAGATTCTTTAGATATTTTCAGATATAGGGTTTATTTTGAGAAAAAACCAGAAGTTGGAGATAAAATAACTTTTTTAAATGCCGGTGCATATAATTATTCAAGTAATTTTTTCAATTTAAAAGAGATTGAAACAGAAATAAAAGATTAAGTGTTAATTATCTGTTTTTTTAGATAACTAGCAATTGTTTGTCCGGTAATTAATCCTCCAAGAAAATATGGCCCAGAGATATGAATTGATTTTCCTAATGGATTCTTAAAAATTTTTTCTGATACTTTTTCCACTAAGAAATATCCAGAAGTATATGCGACACTTTCTACTATATTTTCTAGGGATCCATCTGGCCCAGATGCAGATTCTTCAAATGCTCCTAAAACAAATCCACTAAATAAGCTATATGCATTTTTAGAATGATTTTCTAATAAATCTTGAAAATATTCTTTACTTAGTCTGGATTTCATAGAATTTGGACCATAAAAACCTATATAAACCTTACTTTATCGAATTTAACATGGAAAAATTTATGGATTTACCGAATCAAAAAAGTTCTAAAGTAGAAATTTTACTAGTTCCGTATGAAGAAACTACATCCTATGGAAAAGGAACTAAGAAAGGTCCCAATTCAGTAATTGAAGCATCAAAAGAATTAGAATTTTATGATCTTGAAAGTGATTCAGAGCCTTACAAATTAGGAATTAATACAATTAAAGAAGAAAATCCAAAAAATATAACAAAATCAGAAAAATTTAGAATATCAGTTGGGGGAGAACATTCAATAACTCCAAATTTGGTAAAAAAATTAGATCAAGAAAATCTTTCAATTTTACAAATAGATGCACATGCAGATTTTAAAGACAAGTTTGAAGGAAGAAAAGATAGTCATGCGTGTGCAATGAGAAGAGTTTATGAAATAAACAACAATATTACTCAAGTTGGAATAAGGAGTTTAGACAAGGAGGAATCAGAATTTATTAAAGAAAATAAGATTAATACTTTTTTTATGAAAGATCTAAAAGGAGATTGGATTTCTAAAATAGTTCCAACATTAAAAGATAAAGTTTACATAACAATTGATATGGATGGATTTGATCCTTCGATTATTCCTGCAGTTGGGACTCCGGAGCCAGATGGATTAAATTATAATCAAGTAATTAAATTATTAAAGGAAGTTTTCAAAGAAAAAGAAGTTGTTGGCATGGATTTTGTTGAACTTTGTCCGAATGAGAAAGATTTGGTATCCCCATTTACAACCGCAAAATTAATTTATCAATCAATAGGTCTAAAATTTAAATAAATTCATCAGAGATTTTATCATTTATCTCTCCTTTTAGATTTTTAATCATTTTTTCAGAAATATTTTTCTCTTTTTGACTCAATAACCAAGCTAATTTAATGAATGCAGTTTCAGAAGTCATATCATTACCAGAAATAACATAATCTTGTATCATTCTACCTGGGGAGTAGACATTCATATTAACTCTTCCAAATATTGTTTGACTGCACATAACAATTGGTAATTTTTTATTTAATTTTTTAATTTCATCAAAAATTTCAGAATTTTCGCCATTGATTGGTAAATGGCCAAGGCCTGTGCCTTCGAGAATTAAACCATCAAATTTAGAATAATTAGATATTTCTTCAGGAAACATATTAGGATGAGCTTTCAAGATTCCAACTTTCAAGTTTTCATCAAATAATGTAATTTTTAATTTTTTATCACTTTTTTTATTGAATGCACTTCTGAGGTATACAATTTTCCCACCTACATCTACTTTTGCCCACGGTTTAGTATTAATTGCATTAAATGCATCCCGCCTAGAACTATGTAATTTTTTATTTTTAAGTCCAGGGAGAATAACACAATTTTCGTCATCCATATTACTATGCATACATAATCCTACTTCTGCAAAATCGCTATTCACTATAAATTGGGCAGCACATAGTAAGTTCATTTTAGCATCTGTGCTTCCCCTATCTGAACTTCTTTGTGATCCAACAAATATGACTGGAACACTCAGATCTTCTAACATAAAACTAAGGGCAGCAGAACTATAATGCATAGTATCAGTACCATGAGTAACTATAATGCCTTCAACTCCTTTTTTTACTTCTTTTTTAATTTGCTTAGCAATTTTATTATAGTGGCAGAATCTCATATCTTCGGAAGATATATTCTCCACTAATTCACTCCTTATATTAGCAATTTTATTTAGTTCAGGAAACATACTTATCAATTCAGATGGACTAAACCTTGCAATTACTCCTCCAGTCTCATAATCAACTTTTGATGCAATAGTCCCTCCAGTGTGGACTATGGCTATTGTGGGAAGATTTTTTCTTTCTTTAACTGATTTAATAATCTCTTTTTCTTTCTTCTTTTTCAAAACTTTGATTGATCTAACATTTTTTTTATCAATTCCAACATTGTATCCATTTTCTAATTTAAGAACAACATTCTGATTTGAAGATTCTGGCATAAGAATGCCAACAAACTTTTCATCGCCAGTTTTTATTTCAACATAATCACAGATTTCTGCTTTTACCATATCAATTATTTGTTTAACCCATATAAAAAACTTGTTATAAAAACTGCAATATATTTTACAATATATATTTTAAACTTTAAGAACATTTATATATAAAATTCAAGATAAATAGAATTAGATAAACAAATTCGTTTCGTTTGGGCAAACAACTCGAATTTAAACATTCAATGTATCTAAGTTTTTTGGGCATTACTTAGAGTGTTTTGTATTAAAAAATATTCAATCGGGCAGATCAAACAACTTTTTCTAGAAGGAAATTAATTCCGATACTTATAAACATTTATGTATTGGAGAATATAAAAAAAGGGGGCTAAATAAAAAAATGGAATTTATTATACAAGACGCATTACAAAATGCAGAACAACCACAAACAGACGATTTAGAAGTAGGAAAGGCAAATATAAAAGTTATTGGTGTCGGTGGCGCAGGTAACAATATGGTTTCTTGGCTATATAACAAAGGAATCAATGGTGCAGAGATTGCAGCAATAAATACTGATAAGCAGCATATTGATATGTCATCAGCTGACCAAAAATATCTAATTGGAAAGGAGTTAACAAGAGGATTAGGTTGCGGCGGATACATAGAAAAAGGAAGAGATGCTGCAAGAGAAGATCTTAATCAATTAAGAGATACTATCAAGGGTGCAGATATGGTATTCATTTGTGCCGGTATGGGTGGAGGTACAGGAACAGGTGCAGCACCAGTAGTAGCTCAATTAGCAAAAGAAGCAGGAGCAATTGTAATTGGAACTGTTACAATGCCTTTCGAAATTGAAAGAGCAAGAATTGATAAAGCAGAATTTGGATTACAAGAATTAAGGCAAGTTTCTGATACAGTTATAGTAATAGATAACAACAGATTAGTTCAAATTGCTGGAGATTTACCGTTAAAACAAGCATTTTCAGTTGCAAATGAATTAGTCTCAACAATGATAAAAGGAATAGTTGAAATAATTGCAGTGCCAAGTTTGGTTAACTTGGATTATGCAGATGTTAAAACAATAATGACAAATGGTGGAGTTTCAGTAATAGGAGTTGGAGAATCAGCATCAGAAAATAGAGTTGATGAGGCAGTTAATAGAGCATTATCAAATCCATTATTAGAAGTTGCATATGGTGGAGCAACAGGTGCATTAATTCACATAACAGGTGGAGAAGATTTCAAACTTGATGAAGTAAGTAAAATAGGAGACATAGTTACAAGTTCTCTTGATCCAGATGCAAATGTAATCTGGGGGGCGAGAATAGAAAAAGGAATGGAAGGTAAACTTAGAGTTATGACAATTATAACTGGGGTTACCTCCCCATATGTGTTAGGAAAAGTAGATCAACAAGCACAAAGAGCTGCTGAAGCAAATAAACTAGGCAACGAATTAGGAATTGACAACATACTCCCCAAATGAGCAATCAAGAAATATTTAACCCCCTTAAATGAGATTAGCTCACATATCAAGGAGAGATTTTTGGGAAAAAGAGGTGATATCTTTTCCCCTTTCTTTTTTATTTTTTCTTTAACCAATCATTAAAATATATTAATTCTTTTAATGCATATCTTTCTGATTCAGCTTTTTTTTCATTTGCATAACCAATTGTAATTATAGTTTCAACTTTAAGATTATCTTTGTCTGGAATATTAAGTATTTCTTTAATTTTTTTCTCATCAAATCCTCCAATCCAACAAGAACTTAAACCCAAATCATGTGCTTTAAGTAACATATTTTGTGTAGCTGCCGCACAATTTTGTTCAGAAAATTTTGTTGCATTTTTGCCAAAATGTCTTTTTACTTCACTCTCATCACTACAAATTACAATAAATGCTGGCGCTTGATTCATCCAAACTTGATTAGAACAAGCTTTGCTAATTTTTTCTTTTTTATCTTCTTCATTAACAACAACAAATCTCCAATTTTGCAAATTGCCAGAATTTGGAGCATAAGTTCCAGAATCTATTATTTCAATAATCTTAGATTCATCAACTTTTTTATCTTTATATTTTCGAATAGAACATCTATTTTTTATACATTTATTAATTTCCATGAAAAATTAAAAGACTAAGAAATTTTTAAAGCTTTTTATAATATTCAAATATTTCACTCTTTTCTCCATAAATTATGCAATATGCCCTTTCCATAATTTCTAGAATATCATTTTTAGGAAGGTCATAAAAATCCTTGGAATTACAAATTTCTGCTAATCTATTCAATTCTTCAACCCTCTCTTTATTTTCTTTAGTAATCACATCACAATAATCATTTGAAGAGAATCTTTCAGTATATTTTTTAATTGGGTATTCTTTGAAATTATTTAACATCTTTTCAATCCCATTTAACTCAAATATCATTGCTTTTCCGACATATTCATTAATATAATCTGCACTTATTCCAGTTTTCTCAATTTGGGGTACCTTTTTCATAAAAATATAAAAAAATAGTTGCTTTTAAAGTTTTTTATAATAAATAAAATTGGCCATAATTGGCCAATCTTTATAATAAATTAAGAATTATTCTTCTTTCTTTTCTTCAGTTGAATCTTCTTCAGTTGAATCTTCTTCTGTTGTTGTTCCTTCTTCAGTTTCTTTTGGAAGATCGTCTCTTTCGCTTCCTTTTTTCTCAAGAACTACATTTTGAGCTTGTTTACCCTTGTCAGTATCTGCAGCTTCAAATGAAACTAAATCATTTTCTCTCAAAAATGTTCCTTCTTCTAGGGCACTGTGATGCACAAAATAATCTACTTCGTCTTCACCTTTAACAAACCCATAACCTTTTCTAACATTGTACCATTTTACTGTTCCTTTCATTTTATTTCTCCAAAATAGTGCAGAATTATGATTTTCTCTGTACTACTTTTTACTCAGAAATTAGCAAATAAAACCATATTTAAAGGTTTTGGTTAAATATCTATTTAATCATATATTTCAAAATCTTCTATCCCTCTGGAATAAATACTTCTACATCTTTCTGGAGATTCAGTAGTATACATTTTACCTTCTATGTATTTTTATTAAAAAAATAAAAAAGTTGGAAGATTTAACTCGCCCTTTATTCTTATTCACTATCTCCTTTCAACCATCTATGACCCTTACTACAACCAGGATTAAAATATTTTGTAGTAAAAAACCCTTGATTCATGGGAAGTGTATCATCTATACATACTTCTAAGGTCTTTTCAAGATAAACTTGTTTAGATTTAACCTCCAATCCCAATAATCTTTCATCGGCCCCTACATCTTTAAGTCGATCAATAACAGAATCTACCTCTCCACCCGTGAAAAGTGTTACAGAATCACCATAGTAATCAATAACTTTATATTAAAACAAACCAACTCAATCTTAATGAAATACTCAACACTAACAGAAACATACAATAAACTAGAAGCAACTACAAAAAGATTAGAAAAAACAGAAATAATCGCTAATCTTCTAAAACAAACTAAAGATTTAGAAAAAATAATCTACCTATTACAAGGAAAAGTATTTCCAAAATGGGACGAAAGGAAGACTGGTATTTCTTCAAGATTAGTTCTAAGGGCAATTAATTCAGCAACGGGAGTCTCAACAAATAACTTAGAAAAAGAGTGGGTAAAAAAAGGAGACTTAGGAATTGTAGTTGAAGAACAAATAAAAAAAGCAAAACAGACTTCATTATTTAAAACAAAATTAACTGTAGATAAGGTTTTCAATAATATACAAAAACTTGCAGAGCTAGAAGGAAAAGGAACTGTAACTAAAAAGATCCAATACATAATTGAACTACTATCTTCTGCAGAGCCGGAAGAAGCTAAATATATAATTAGAACACTAATTGAAGATTTAAGAATCGGAGTAAAAGACGGAGTAATAAAAGATTCAATTGCAAAAGCATTTTCAAAAGAGTCAAAAGAAATAGAGAATGCATACAATCTAACAAACGATTTTGCAGAAGTGGTAATAGCTGCAAAGAATAATAAATTAAGTTCTTTAAAAATGAAGACAGGGAAACCGATAAATCCCATGCTTGCAATAAAAATAGAAGATATAGAAGAGGCATTTAAGGCAGTAGATGTGCCTGCCCAAGCAGAAGAGAAATTAGATGGGTTTAGACTTCAAATCCATAAAAAAGGAAAGGAAGTAAATTTATTTACAAGAAGACTCGAAAATGTAACAAAACAATTTGAAGAAATTTTACCAATAATTATAAAAAATATTAAACCAAAAGAGTGTATTTTAGATTCAGAGTTAGTTGGGTATGACCCAAAAACAAACAAACATTTACCATTTCAACATATTTCTCAAAGAGTTAGGAGAAAATATAATCTTGAAGAGATGGCAAAAAAAATTCCAGTCGAAATAAACATTTTCGATATAATGAATAAGGATGGAAAATCATTATTAGATTTAAAACAAGATGAAAGAAGGAAGATTTTAGAAAAAGAAATTAAACAAGAGAAACATAAAATAGTTTTAACAGAACTATTAATTTCAGATAATAAAAAAGAATTAGAAAAATTTTACAAAAAATCCTTAACAAAAGGAAACGAAGGAATAATGATAAAGAATCTCAATGCAGAATATATTCCTGGGAGAAGAGTTGGGGGATGGGTAAAACTAAAACCAATTCAAGAAACCTTAGATTTAGTAATTACAGAAGCAGATTGGGGAGAAGGGAAGCGTGCAAATTGGTTAAGCTCTTTAACTCTATCTTGTAAACAAGGTGATAACTTTTTAGAAATTGGGAAAGTTGGAACTGGGATTTCAGAAAAAGAATCGGAGGATGGATTAAGTTTTCCACAACTAACAAAAGAATTAAAAAAATTAATAATTTCTGAAAAAGGAAAACATGTAAAATTAAAACCAAGAATTGTCGTAGAAATTGCATATGAAGAAATACAAAAATCTCCAACTTATAATTCAGGTTTTGCATTAAGATTTCCAAGAGTAGTAAGATTGAGAACAGATCGTTCAGAAAAAGATGCAGATATTTTGGAAAGAATAATTACAATTTTCAAAAAACAAAAGAAAATTTAATAAACCCTACTACTAAATAATAACAATCTTTATATATCACTGATTTGATATGTTACTTATCGGTTGTAATCCATTCAAAAGAGGTGGTTGTTAACCGGGGGGAACTTATAATGATTGTAAAAGAAGAATTTTTAACAAAACTCCGTCAGTTTTTTAACTTAAATTTATATGAAGTAAGGGTTTGGACTGCACTACTCTCTCGAGGAATTTCAACTGCAGGAGAATTATCTGATATTGGAGACGTACCAAGATCACGTACATACGATGTTCTTGAATCTTTAGAAAAAAAAGGATTCATAGTTATGAAACTAGGAAAGCCAATAAAATATTTGGCTGTAGAACCAAAAGAAGTTGTTGAAAGAGTAAAGAAAGGAATTAAAGATAAGGCAACTGGCGACATACAAAAATTAAAAGAATTATCAAGTTCTCCAGTTTTAAGTGAATTAACAAATTTACACAATCAAGGTGTGGAATACATAGAACCTTCGGATTTATCTGGTTCAATAAAAGGTAGGCATAATATTTATACGCATTTAGAAACAATGTTGAAAGGTGCAGAAAAATCAGTTACTGTTGTGACAACTGCAAAAGGACTTCCAAGAAAAGCCGAAGCACTTTCACACATGTTCAAAAAATTATCAAAGAAAGGTGTTTCTGTTAATATTGCTGCTCCAAAAGATGAGAATAATTCAAAACATTTTGAAGAGCTTGCCCAATTTGCAGATATAAAACACATGAGTGATATTGATGCAAGATTTGTCATAGTGGATGGAAAAGAATTACTATTCATGGTAACAGATGATAAAGATGTTCATCCTTCTTATGATGTTGGTGTATGGATAAAAGCTCCATTTTTTGCAGGTGCCTTAGAATCAATGGCATCTTCAAACATTAACAAATAGAAAAGATTTAATAATTAATTTTATTATTATTAACCATGGTAAAATGTACTAAATGTAATGAAAAAATAGAAGAAACCTTTTTAGGAAAGATTAAAGGGACTTTCATAAAAGGGAAAGCAATTTGTTGTGATTGTCAAAAAAAAGACAAGTAATATTTTATTCAAATGGAACATAAAAAAGAGAGGAACGCAATAATAATTGCTAGCCTTTTAATTGGACTTGTTGGAGTAATAGTCAAATTAGTTGGAGATAATGTTCATCCAATAACTTTTGTATTCTATAGATTATTAGTTGCGACTGTGTTATTGTTTACAATTTCTCCATTTATAGATTCTGATTTTTACAAGATAAATAAAAAAGATATAAATCTGTTTGCAATTATTGGATTGTTGCTTGCAGGTTCGATGGCATCATTTGTTTATGCAGTATCTCTTATCCCAGTATCTAGTGTAATGTTATTAACTTCAACTTATGTATTTTTTGTAGTGTTATTCGCCTATTTATTTTTAAATGAAAAGATAAAACACAAACATCTAATTTCAATGTTTTTAATTGTTTTGGGGATGGCAATTTTAAATCCCATGAGCATGTCAATAAGTGCATTTGGTTTTGGTTTAGCAATATTAAACGCAATGTTTCATGCAGGGTTACTAGTTTATATGAAATATGGGGGAAGAAACCATAGGCCAAGTTCTATGACTTGGACAATTCTTTTTGCAACATTATTTTTAACACCTGCACCATTCATTTTTGGTTTTGGAAATGTTATGGAAGTAATGCCTCACATATTTTTTGTTGGAGGAATATCAACTGCGATACCTTATTCATTGTTGGCCTTTGGAATAAGGAAAATAAGTACAGATACAACTGCAATATTGCAACTTGCAATTTCTCCAATAACTGCAATATTATTTGCAATAGTAATTTTGAAAGAAACAATAACTGAACAGATGTTATTGGGTGGAAGTTTGATTTTAGTTGGTGGAATAAGCTTAATTTATACAATTTCAAAGTTTAAGGAATTCTTACATAATCAACTACACTCTCACCAGGTTTAGTAAATTTTATAAATAAAACTAGGGCTATTAAACCACATGAGGAGGTGCCGGAGTCTGGTCAAACGGGCAGGACTTAAGATCCTGTGGCTTAGTGCCTGCGAGGGTTCGAATCCCTTCCTCCTCATTTTTTTATATGCCTTGGTAGCTTAGTTCGTAGAGCACTGCATTGGTAATGCAGAGGTCGTGGGTTCAACTCCCACTCAAGGCTTTCAAAACAAAAAGATATTTATATGAGTAAAATTAATTTATCTTTATGAACAAAAGAGGTCAATTTTATCTAATAACTGTATTAATAATAGCTGTAGCTGCATTTACAATTACTGCAGGTTCGAATAGTTTAGAAGAGAGTATACTCTTTGAAGATTTTACTCCACTTTCACAAAATTATGTAAGAGAGAGTACAAAAGTAATAAATTATGCTCTAGAGAATAAAGAAGGAGAACTAATAGAAGAAAAATTAGAAAATTTTACAAGATATTTTTTAGCATATGCAAAGCAAAGAGATTCGACAGTTGAATTAGTTTATATTTATAGTAATGGTACTGATGTTTTTATTTCAAATTTTTTAGATAACACTACAATAGATTATTCAGATACTACAACCTATTCTGCAGGCCAAGAGATTTTACAAGATATAAGTTTAGAAGTTGGCGGAAAAGAATTTACTCATCAAACTCCTACTGCAGTCGAAGATTTCGGAAAGTCTTGGTATTCTTATTCGGGAGGAACTCCAGAGCAAATGAATATCAGTCTAGGGGGAGTAGCACACAATTTTAATTTAACTTCTGGTCCAGATTTTAAAGTTATACTCAGAACTTCATCTGGAGATGTAATAGAATTAGATTTAGGTTATGGTTCAGATGAATGGACTCCAAGATCAAAAGGAAGGAATCCAATTGGAAACCTTCTTAAATCAATAAAACAATTTATTAAATATTAAGATGATAAATAAAAAAGCGGTGTCACCAATTATTGGATGGGTATTACTATTTGGTTTTGCAATTTCTACAGCAACATTTGTTGGGATGTGGATGTTGGATCAAGCAGAGAATATTGAAATCCCTGGCGCCGGACCAGATATTTATTGTAATGATGTGAAATTATCTATAAATAATGTATGTAAAAATACAAATAATAAAACAATTGATTTTAATATAACAAACACCGGGAATTTCAAAGTTTGGAGATATACCGTTGGGAGAGATACAACTCCAAAACCAGACCAATGGTGTTTACAATTAAATACAAATTTAAACCCTGGGGACGAACAATCATTTAAATTAAGTATTGATGGTCAAATGGATTCGGTAATTGGAGGAGAAACTCCCGAATCTTGGTATGCAGATTGTACAACAATTTTAACACCTAGTTCATTAGAAACAGTAAATGAAGCAAAATTTATACCTTGGATAAGAATAGAAGATGAAATGATGTATTGTCCAAATCAGAAATTAATATTAACTAATAGTAATTCAAATTTAAATATACCTTGTTAAAATGAAAACGAATAAAAAAGCAATAAGTCCATTGATAGCAACAGTTCTATTAATATCATTTGTAATAATTTTGGCAATTTTAGTTTGGTTTTGGTATTCTGGAATAATAGAGGACTGGACTGACAAATCAGGGATAACTGGAGACCAACAATGTGCGATGGATGTAGATTTTGTAATAAATTCTGCAGCTACAAATCCGGGAAATACTTCCGTATTATTTGAAATAGAAAATCAAGGTGCAATTCATATAAATAATTTTAGGGTAATAATAACTGGTTCAACAGGTTCGATAGCAACAAATGAAACAAATTCAGGAGTTTTGATGGCAACAACTTCTCAGTTAAGTATGAATTATGATCAAGCAGCATTAGGAACTTTAGAAACTATGGACATAATCCCTATAATCTCAGTTCAGGGGCAAACATTTACATGTGATCAAAAACTACAAACCTCGAGCGTAAACTGATAAATTTCACCAAAACATTTAAATAATCATTAAACTAATTTTATTCTATATTTTATTAACCAAACAAACAAAAAAAGGAGGTGGAAATGGTGAATAAAAAAGCAATATCTCCATTGATAGCAACAGTATTGATCATCGGATTTACTATTGTATTAGCAGGAATAACTATAACTTTCATACAAAATGTTTTTGATACCAATCTTTGTAACGAAGGATGTAAAAGTGAAGGAAGTTCAACATGTTTTCAAGCAACAAATTTTGACGTGGTTGCAGTATACAACTCAACAGCAACAAATAACACAGTTGTTTCAATAGTTAATGGTAATTCGGACGCTATAGATTTTGCAGTTGTATTTTATGATTCTGCAGGAGCTTCACTAAACGTTACAGAATCAACTGGATTAATTACTGGGTATAATAGTACAACAGTATTACATGGAGCAGAAGCAGCGAGTGTAAAAGTAATACCAAAAGCTCAAGCTACATATGAGGACTGTGAATGTTCAGTAAATTGTGGAGAGATAGAAGAAGAAGTAATAATAATTACTTAAATTTTTATTTTTTTATTTTAAAATGAAAAAAAGAGGGCAAATTTGGATATCGGCAGTACTTTACATGGCAATAGGAATAGTTATACTAACTCTTATTATATCTGTCGGGATGCCCGTTATTAATAAAATGAGGGATAGGCACACATTAATTCAAACAGAAGAAATGATGTTATCTTTGGATGGCATTATACGGTCAGTATATAATCAGGGGCCAGGAGCTCAAGACGTTGCTAGTTTAGAAGTAAGTCAAGGAAACTTAGATGTAAACAGCGCAATAGAATTAATTTTATGGGAAATGGACACTACTGCATTACTCTCAGAACCTGGAGTAACTGTTGAGCATGGAAATATGATTCTTGAAACAACAGAACAAGGAAACACATATCATGTAAAATTAAGTCTTGATTATTCAACGACAGCAATAAACATAACCTATTCAGGTTTCTTACCAATTTCAGGAAAACACAGAATATCTGTACAGAATGCAGGAAATAACGAAATACACATAGTGGATTTATCATAATGAAAAAACTACCAGAACTTGAAAAAAAGGAAGAAGCAATATTTAAGTTAGACCTTACTCCAAAATTACCTATTTTTAAGGATGTAGAAAAATCAAAAGTAAATGTAAAGTATCCTTTAATTTCTCCATATGCTTATGCTCATATTTATTGGGATGATAAAGAAAAAGAATTGATGTATATGGTAGAAGAACCTGGATTAAACCCACAAGATAAAAAAATTCTAAATTTGATTGAAGAAGGAATAAAAGAATTAATTAATATAAGTTATCTAGCAGTAAAAAAAGGAGAAACAGTAATAAACTATTTGGAAAAGAATGTTAAAATTTTGTTGAATGAATTAAGAATAACAATAACAAAAGAATCATACTTAAAAATAATGTATTATATTTATAGAGATTTTGTAGGGTTAGGTAGAATAGAACCTTTGATGCAAGATCAACTTATAGAAGATATAGAGTGTAATGGGAGAGAATTTCCACTATATATAGTTCATAGAAAATATAGAAATCTAAAAACAAACGTAAAATATAAAGAAATAAAAGTATTATCTCAATTCGTTGAAAGGTTGGCTCAAAAAGCTGGACAATATGTTTCTTATGCTTCTCCACTATTAGATGGTGCACTTCCAGATGGAAGCAGAGTAAATGCAACATTTACGGAGGATGTGACTTCAAGGGGACCAACTTTCACTATCAGAAAGTTCACAAAGAAACCATGGACTCCAACCCAACTGATTTACCTAAAAACTTTACCTCCAGAGGTTTTGGCATATTTATGGTTATTAATAGAATATGAGAAAAATATTATGATTATTGGTGGAACTGCATCTGGTAAAACTACCTTATTAAACGGATTGACGTTTTTTATTCCTCCTTCTGCAAGAATAGTTTCGATAGAGGATACAAGAGAATTAAATTTAGAACACAGTAATTGGTTACCTTCAGTATCTAGATCCGGAGTTGGATTAGCAAATTTAGTTGGACAAAAATATGGTGAAGTAACACTATTCAATTTACTTAAGGAAAGTTTCAGAATGAATCCAGATTATGTAATAATTGGAGAGATTAGAGGAGAAGAGGCATATGTACTATTTCAGGGAATGGCATCTGGACATCCTAGTTTTGGAACAATGCATGCAAATGATGTAGATACTATGATTAGAAGATTAGAAACTCCTCCAATAAACTTATCATCTTCTTTAGTTGAAACTATGGATGCAGTAGTTGTGATGACTAGTGCAAAATTAGATGGAAAGAATGTAAGAAGAGTTAAGGATATTAACGAAGTTATTTCTGTAACAGATGCAGGAGCATCAATAAATCAACCATTCGTTTGGAATCCTAGTGCAGATTCATTTAGTGCAAATGCAGAAAGCCATATTTTCAGGGAGATAATTGCACAACATGGGATAAGTATGGAAACTCTAATGACTGAATATAACAATAGATCAAAATTATTATCAAATATGTATGAACAGAAGATTTTAGAATTTTATCAAGTACAAGAAGTAATAAATGAATATTATAAAGATCCAAATGCTGTTCTTAGAAAATTTGGGGTGATATGATTGATTTTTGAAGTGTTAAATCAGAATGCTGAAACATTAGATGAAGTTATACAAAAATATAATTATCTTCTAAAAAAAAGACAAGTACTATATGAAGAAGTAATAAATTCAAAGAATAGTAAACACAAAAAAGAATTGAAAGAAACAAATGATAAATTACTGAAAATTAAAGAAAATATGTTGGCTTTACTAACAAATATGCAAAAACAAATAGATAGAGAATTATAAGATGTATGAAGATATAAAACAAGTATCAAAAAAGATACTGGAATCATCAAAAGAATTAATAAAATCAGATGAAGAAAAATCAAAATCAATAGAAAGTAAAGCATCAAAAGCAGAGATTTCTAGTTACGATTCAAAAATAAAGGATATTTTAAAAGAATTAAAAGGAGATGTGTCAACAATATATGAATCAATAAAAGGGACTCCTATGATGTCTTCAGATACAAAAACCCACGAAAAACCAAGTTCAAAGAAAATAAAAGAAGGATTAAAAATCTCAAATTCTAGAAAAGGTGCATTAATGAAAGAATTGAATATAACTGAGGGGGACCTAAAAAAGTTCGTAAAAAGGCAAGAAAAAAAGAAGAAAGAAGGGCCAAAACAAGAATTCACAGTTTACAAATCAAACAGTTATGCAAAAGTATCAAATTTATTTATGGAAAAGTTCACATTTTCATTCTTAAAAAAACATCCAGATTTGTTTAAACCTTTATTTGCCGCAATGAACTCTGCAAATTTAAAAATTTTTACAAGGAGTTATGTAGATATGTTATTATTTTCTACATTACTAGCATTTCCAATAGCAACTACAATTTCCTTCCTAATAACTACAAAAATAATTTTAGCATTATTGATCGGAATATTTGCAATGCCTGTAGTTTTTTTAGCAATTTATGCATATCCATTTTCTTTAGTTAATACTAGAAGGAGAGGAATCCATCGAGAACTAGTGTTTGCAATAATTCACATGGCTGCAATTTCTGGATCAGGGGCAAAACCAACAAAAATATTTGAACTATTAATAAAATCTGGAGAATATAAAGAATTAGAAACAGAATTTAAAAGAATTTTAAATCACATAAACTTATTTGGTTACAGTTTATCAACATCTATGCGAGCAGTAGCAGAAACAACCCCTTCTCCAGATTTCAAAGAATTACTTCACGGTTTGATTTCTACAATTGAAGCTGGAGGAAATTTAAAAGAATATCTTTCAAATAAAGCAGGTGAAACTTTAGTACGATTTAGATTAGATCAAAAAAGATATTTAGAATCAATAGCTACATATTCAGATATTTATACTGGGTTATTAATAGCTGCACCATTATTATTTATAATTACTTTAGCGATTTTAGAGAAAATCGCACCAAATCTTGGAGGAATACCAATTACAACAATTTCTTCACTAGGAGTATTTGTTTTAATTCCAATAATGAACATAATTTTTGCATTGTTTTTGGAAGTAACAAAATCAGAAATATGAAATTAAAAATAAAAACAAGACACATAGCAAGTATAATCTTTGGAATAGTTGTGATGATTCTAGCGATTGTTTTTTTAAAAGACACTAGGTGGTTAAGGCCATTAATAGCAATCGGTTTATTTTTTATGGGGTCTCAATTTTTATGGGATTTTACTACAGAGAATAAAAGGCAACAACAAATAGAATCAAAATTCTTAGAATTTGTAAGATCTATTTCAAATTCTGTAAAATCTGGAATTCCAGTTCCAAAAGCAATTATGATGGTGGCAGATGCAGATTATGGAAGTTTATCGCCTTATGTAAAAAAATTAGCAAAACAACTTGAATGGGGATTTCCCTTAAGGCAAGCACTAATAACTTTTGCAAGAGATACTGAAAATAAATTAATAAAAAAATCAATAACTATAGTTATCGAAGCAGAAAAGAGCGGAGGAAATATTCAAGAAGTATTATCTGCAGTAACTGCTTCCGTTCTACAAATGAAGAAAATAAAAGAAGAAAGAAAATCTATGATCTTTTCTCAAACCTTACAAGGATATATAGTATTCTTCATATTTATTGGAATTATGATAGTATTAGTAACTTATTTACTTCCCCAATTAGATGGAATGGGAGGAACGATGTTAGGAGATATATCTAGTGGGGGAAGTGTTTTTCAAGGTGGAGAATTAGCTGAGATTCCTTCTCAATTAAATTATGATTTGATTTTTACGGGGTTAATATTAATTCAAGGATTTTTTGCAGGATTATTAGTGGGTAAATTTTCAGAAGGTGAATTAAAATATGGTATAAAGCACTCATTGATTATGATGATGGGCGGATATTTGATTTTTGCAACAGCTACAGGTATATAAGATGAATAAAAAAGGATTATCATATGTTGATTGGGCAGTAAGTTTCGGGCTTTTTGTAATTTATTTGCTAGCAATTTTTATATTATTAAGGCCTGCAATATCGGACAGTTACAATTCTGAGTTCCTCTCAACAATAGTAAAACAAGGGATGGAAGAAGATTCTTACATAGAACTTTCTCTTTATCCAGTATTCGTAGAGATTATTGCAGGTCATCCAAGTTCAATAAGTTTGCCACTTCCAGCAGGATATGATTTTCTCAATGATAGTAATATGATATTATTAGATTCGGTCCAGAGTCAATTAAATACACAGATTGCCGGCAATAATCTAAACTTCGAATATATTTTTTCAACTGGAATAAACAAATTTACAATAGTTCATTCAGATATGATATCTTATACAAATACACTGCCGGGAGCAATATCTCCAGGAGATTTCAACTATACAATAGGGATAGAAGAAAATAAAGAAGGATTATACGAAGATTTATTTTTAAATTTGCCAGATTATCAAGATCTAAAATCTGATTGGGGATATCCGATGAATCATGAGTTTGCAATTTACATTTATAATTCAACAGAATTAAAATCAGAAAATATAATACTCTATAAAAATGAAACAGAGTTACCTCAAGATAAAGTTGTAAATGTTTTAAAGTGGAGTGATTGGAAGCTAAATTCAAATAGTACAGATGAATCAATAACAATATTAATACAAACTTGGTAAAATGAATAAAAAGGCATATATGAAAACATTGGAGGCAATAATTGCCATAGTAGTATTTCTTTCCGTGTTAGTATTCACTATCTCTTCAACACGAGATAATGAACCTTTAATTCCCCAAGATATTCAACTAGTTCAAGATACAATATTAAGTTCAATAGAAACTGGTGAAAAGTTAAGGGAAGAATCATTCAACAATAACTTAACAGAAATTAATAATTTCATTAATGCAACAACTCCTTTAAATATGGGATACAATTATTCATTATGTATAGACAATCCCGCCTGTCCAATTCCTACAACAGATCTTAGTGAAAAAGTTTATGCAGATAGTTTGATTATGGTTGAAGATTCAAAAGTTGTATTGATAAACTTAATAATTTGGAAAACAATATGATTGTTAAATTGGCGAAAGGTTTAAAAATATGATTTAACTAATATAACCACAGAGGTGTTACATGATTAAAAAATTCAAATCATTTTTTTTAAAATATTTTTTTAGTATGTTTTCTAAACAGAAAGATCTTAGTTTAGGTTTCTATGGTCCACCAAATGCCGGAAAGACTACTTTAGCAAATAAAATTTGCATGGATTGGACCGGAGAAGAGATAGGTTCTGTTTCAAACTTGCCACATGAAACTAGGGAAGTACAAACAAAAGAAAGTGTAATAATAGAATCTGACGGAAAAAGATTAACATTTAACATTGTAGATACTCCAGGAATAGCTACAAAAATTGATTATGAAGATTTCTTAAAATTTAAGATGACTAAGAAGAAATCAAAAGAAAGAGCTAAAGAAGCAACAAAAGGAGTAATAGATTCAATAAAATGGTTAGAAAATGTTGATGCAGTAGTAGTAGTTCTCGATTCAACAACAAACCCATATTCACAAGTAAATATAACAATCATTGGAAATTTGGTGGCAAGAGACATACCCGTTTTAATTGTTGCAAATAAAATAGATTTAAAAAAATCAAATATTAAAAAAGTAATAAATGCATTCCCCCAATATCCAGTTGTCGGGATTTCAGCAAAAAAAGAAAAAGGAGTAGATAGCTTTTACAAGGAGTTATTTAAATTAGTAAAATGATAACATTCCAATATATTCCATACAGGGAACATTCAGAACTAGAAACTGAATCTAAATTAACTAAAATTATAGATGTAGTTAAAGATGACAGAATAGTATTACTAGAAGGGCGCCTTAAACCATCTGAAGAAGCTCAACTAATAGAACGAACCATGGAAGTAATAAGTAAGAAATTTAAAGGAATTTCATTCTGCACAATCAATCCAGATAATCAAAAAAAGAAAGGTAAACAGGAACCAGAACAATTTTCAAAAAGACTAAAGAATAGTTTTTACAAAATTTTAATGGGTAAAAGAGAAGGATTAACAATAATTGGTCCAGCTACAATAATTAAAGAAATAAGAAAAGATCCATCTAAGATTGAATTACTTACGAAGGCTCCAAGAAAAAGGAGGAAGTAAATGCCACACCAATGTGTAAGGTGCGGATCAATGTACACAGATGGTGCAAAAGAATTGCTGTCTGGATGTTCTTGTGGTGGAAGGTTTTTCTTCTTTATGAAGAAAGCAAAGATAAAAGAAGCAACAAAGATTTCTGAAGAATTATCTAAAGATCAAAGAGAACAAATTGAAAGTGATGTTAAAGAAATAGTTGGAGATTCCATTGATGAACCAGTATTTTTAGACATAGAATCGATAAGAGTGCTATCTCCTGGAAAATATGAGTTAGATTTAGTAGAATTATTTAAGAAAGAGAAACCAGTTGTTTACAAAATTGAAGATGGAAAATACATAATTGATTTAGTTGCAAGTTTAAATTCAATAAAAGAAAAAGATTGAGAAATTTTTTAATTGCCCTTTAAAAAGATTTCTATATCTTGTTGTCACCATAAGGTTTATATAACTTTCTTAACCCAAAAATAGTAACCTTAATTATAAGGAGGGTTAAATAGAATGAAAGGACATAAAATAATGATTGTTGCCTTGATATTCTTGGTAGCAATACTAGGATTTTCAGGCGTAGCAAAAGCTGACAACGTGAGTTTCACAAATGTTGAAATAAACGGACACAGTTATGACAATAACACTATGATTGGTGTTTATGTTGGAGATACATTAAATATAAATTTTGAATTCTTTAGTGGATATTACGCTGGAGATGTAGAATTTAAAGCATATGTATCTGGAACAGAAGATGACGTTGAAGATGAAATAGAAATTGAAGTAGATGTATATAGAACTTATGAAGGATCATTGGTTTTGGAATTACCAGATGATATGGTAGTAGGTAATGAGTTTGAATTAATTTTAGAAGCAATTACTGATGATGGTTCTATAGAAAGACTATTTGAACTAGATGTTCAATTGGAAAATACTTTAGAAATCTATGATATTCTTTTAACACCAGGTTCAAACGTTGAAGCAGGTCAAACTTTATTGGCAAGCATCGGTGTAAAGAATCTTGGAGAAGAACAAGAAGATGTTAGAGTTTTCATGGAAGTTCCAGAACTTGATCTTTCAACAATGACTACACTATTTGATTTACTAGCTAATGGTGTATCAGATGATGATGACGATGATTACAAATTATACAAAAGCTTAGCTTTGGCAATTCCATCCAATGTAGCAGCAGGTGAATATGATGTATTATTCAGTGTTGTTTACGAAGATGGAGACGAAGTTGTTACAGAAAGTGTATCCTTGATTGTAAATGGTGGAGCAGCTACTACAGAAGACGTTGTAATAAGCGTTGATGTACAAGCTCAAGACATTGTTCAAGGAAGAGGAGCAGTCTATAAATTGCTTTTCGCTAACTTAGGCTCAAGTACAAATGCATACACTGTTGAATTAAGTGATGTAAGTGCTTGGGGTACAGCAAGAGCTGATCCTTTAACTTTAACTGTCGGTCCAGGAGCTACTGGTGAAATGTACATTTTTGTATCCTCAGACGAGGAATCAGAATTAGGTACGCAAACATTCACAGTAACTATAACTTCTGGCGATTCTGTAGTTGAAGTATTAAACTTAGATGCTAACATAGTTGAACAAGCTCAACTTTCAGGTTGGGGTGAAGTTAGATTAGGTTTAGAGATCGGATTCGCAGTACTTTTAGTCATATTGGTAATTCTTGGAATAGTTCTAGTGGCTAAGAAGTTAGGAAAAGACGAAGATGGTGAAGAACCATTAATAGAAGAAGGACAAAGTTATTACTAGTCCTTTTTCTTTTTTTTCTTTTTTTCTTTTGTATAATATTTATAAACCCTTTATAAAAAATGTTTACTACATTAGTATAATTAAAAAACAATTTTCTTTATAAGCAATTTATGTATTTCACTTTAGTAATAAAAGGAGGTTACACAAATGAGTAATAAAAAAATAGTACTAATAATGATAATGACATTTATTTTACCGCTAGTAATTGCTGGAGGTAATTTCAATATTTATGAAGGGACAGATATGGGGCCAGTATGCCCAACTTCTACAGGATTATTTACTGATGCTGTAGAGAATACAGGTGATGAACCATTAGAGTTCACAATAAGTTCGGCAGGTACATCAGCACCTTTTGCAACTATTGTGCCTCAAGGATTTATTCTAGCTCCCGGTGAAGTTAGAACAATATTTTCATACATAACTCCAATGTCAACAACAAACGTTGGACAATATTCTTTATCAATTTCTTTAGATTCAAATGATGGATCTCAAACAATTAATCACCCAGTAACAGTTAGAGATTGTTTTGATTATTCCATTGAAGCAGTGGATCAAGTAAAACATATTTGTCCATGCGAATCAGAAAAATTTGATTTTGAAATTAAAAACTCTGGGGAATACACAGAAACTTATTATTTGTCAGTAGAAGGACAAAATGCAAATCAAATTGTATTAAGTGAAGAAGTAGTAAGTTTAACATCTGGAGAAACAAAATTAGTTTATGCTTATGCAACTTCAAGTTGTAATGATTTGGGTGAATATGATTTCACTGTGATATCTAATCCTGCTTCCGGACCTTCAGTTAAATCTGCTGGTGCAAGCTTAGTAGTTGATGCGTGTTATGATTTTGATATTCAAACTGAACAAGATTTAATTGCATTTTGTGAACATTCACAAATATCCGTACCTATTGAAATAGAAAACGATGGATCAACCTCCAATACTTATTACTTTGATTTAAATGGGCCTATATGGGCAAATTTAGAAAATAATAAATTAGACATTCCTGCAAGTCAATCAAAGAATGTTAACATGATTCTAACTCCAGATTATGGAGTAGAAGGAATGTTCGAAGTTGGATTAGAAGTATCCACAGAAAGAGGAGAAGGAGGGTTAAATAATGTCTTTAATATACAAGTTAGAAATTGTTACTCTGTTTCAATTGATTTAACAAGAAATTCAGACAAAATATGTAATGCTCTAGAAAACACATATGGCGTTATAATAAGAAATGATGGAGAACTTACAAAAGCATATGTTCTTGAACTTGATGGTCCAGATTGGGCAACTTTAGAAACTACTAGAGTAGATCTTGAAGCTGGAGCAGAAGAAGAAGTAACATTAACAATAAATCCAGCATATAATGTAGTTCCTGCAACTTATAGTATTAAGATAAGAGCAAAAGCAGTAGATAGTGAAAAAGTTGCAACTGAAGAAATATTAGAAATTACCACAGTATCAAAAGAAGAATGTTACCAAGCAAACATTGGATTAGAAAACGATGAAGTAGCAGTTTATTATGATGCAAGTGCAACAGTGCCCGTAGTAATTGAAAATATGGGGACATATACTGCCACATATGATTTAACATTAACAGGAACTGCAGCAAATTTCGTATATATGAATCCTGCTGTAGTAACAATAGATGAAGCAAAATCTGAATTAGTATATTTATACATTGCACCCTCTGCACAAGTTCCAAACGGAAATTACGAAGCAACAATTTCTGCAAGACTTGGAGACAGTACAATTTTGGCAACAAAGAGTATAAACATTAAAGTTACAGATAATGAAAATGCTATGCCAACTGGATCAGTAGTATTAGATACAACAGGTGGACCTTCTATATTTAGTAGACTTGCAGATTTTTTCAAATCATTATTTGCAACAGTTGAAGAAACTGAAGATCTAGTGGATGATGTAATAGATGATGAGGTTCTAGATGATATAGAAGAAGATTTCACAAACGAGACTATTGAAGATTTATTAGATGATGTAGAAGATGAATTAAACGAAACTACTGAAGAAGAAATTGAAGAAGTAGTTTATTCTCCAGTAACTGTTTTACTTGGATTAGAAGAAGTTTCAGAATTTAATTTAGGTGAAGAAGAACACACAATAACTCTTACAGATGTTTTAGATAGTGGAAGTATTGTAATAACTATAAATTCAGATCCAATATTAGTTGAATTAGATATAGGAGAAACACAAGAAGTAGATATAGATAATGATGGAACTGTTGATTTAATCGTAAGATTTGATGGAATGGTTGGAGATAAGGCAGATTTAAGTTATGAATACCTAACTGTTGAAGGAGGAGGATTGTCCGATATAACTGGAGATGTAGTAGAAGATACTGAAGTTAAAGAACCTTTATTTGAAGGAATTTCTGGATTAGCTAGTGAAATAAGGGGATATTCAGATTATCTGATTGGGATAATAATAATTTTGATAATATTATTATTGGCTATGAAAACAGACTTCCATAAGAAAATAATTGATTTCTTCGAAGAAGAAATTGAAGAAGAAAATTACACAGATTTGACTGTTGATGAAACAAAGGATCAAACACCTATAAAGAAGGAAGAGAAAGAAACAGAAATTGAGATAGAAGAACCTTCAAAAGTGGTTAAGAAACCGAAATCAAAGCCAAAGAAAGAAGAAGTTCCTAAGGAAACACCTCTTGAAAAAGAGGAAGAAGAAGGGGATGAAGACGAAGTTGTAATTGAATTCGATGATGATGAAGAGGAGTAATTTCCTCTTTATTTTTTTCTTTTTTTAGGCTTTGCACATTAATTAAGCCTCACATCGTACAACCTCCATTTTTGCACATTTAATAAATTCAGGATTTATTCCAATTTCAAACATTTCCTGGATTAACACACAAATATTGTGAGATAAAGCTTTACAGAAGACTTCATTTATTTGTCCTGTTTCTGATTTACTATTTAGGTGAGCTCCGAATTCCCTTTTTATCACTTCAATCCAAAAAGAATACAAAAACTTCAAAAAAGTGAAATATAATGTCTAATCCTCTTACTGACGAATTAGAAGTCCCAAAAACTTCTTATAAGATTTATATAATAATGAAAGAATTAGCAGAACATTTTTATGATAAATCAAATAAATCAAAGTATATCAAAGAAGGAATTGAGGATTATGAAAAAATGAAAAAATCTATGATTGAAGAAATCCATAATCAACCATTTGAAGGATTCTCTAAACTTTCAAAAGACTTAATTGAAGGATATATGGAAAAGAAGAAGAAATTTATAGAAAAAGAATATTTGAATAAAAAATGATTAAATTTTTCAAAATAAGCTAATTATTGATTTAATGTGCAAACAGCTATTTATTGTGCAGATTGATTTTTGAATTATTTAATGTGCAAGGCCCTTTTTTTAGTTAAGTATTTAAATAATAAAACTAACTTCTAATCTATGTCAATAACAGAGAAGTGGAGAAAAAATTTTAAGAATGAGGAATTCAGAATAAAATTATTCACTTTTTTTATCATTAAATCATTGATATTATTTTTAATTTTTGCAGCATTAACCAAAAATTTAGAATTTATTTATTATGATGTATTATTATTGTTCTTAGTTTCTATAGTTTATTTAATTCATAAAAAAATTAGGATGCACCTCCCAGTATTCATTTCACTATGTTTAGTTCTTTTATTGCATGCTGCAGGAGGAGTTGTAAATGTTGGAGGAATAAGATTATATGATTTCATGTTTGGAGCAATAAAGTTCGATAACATAGTTCATTTCTTAAGTTCTCTAGTTATAGTATTTATAACTTATAATATCATTTATAGTTACATAAGGAAAGATAGTAAAACCTACTTAATGCACTTATTTTTCATTCTAGTATTCATGTCAATTGGTTTCGGAGCACTAACTGAGATAGTGGAATTAATGGCAGTATTATTTTTTAACGCAACAGAAGGAGTTGGAGGATATTTCAATAATGCATTAGATCAATTGGTGAATTTATTTGGTGCAGTAACTGGTGCAATAATTGTAATATATCTTCATGATAATAAAGTTTTCAAGAAATTAATGGGCAAATAATTATACCTTTAAACTAACAACTTTAGAAATATCTTTATCTTTATTCATAGTTACTCCATATATCTGGTTTGCTTCTCCAATGATTGCATCATTGTGTGAGATAACTATATACTGTGCTTTGTCAGAATAATTGCTAAATAATTTAGATAATTTCTCAGAATTATGTTTGTCTAAAGCGGCATCAACCTCATCCATTAAATAGAAAGAAGCAGGTTTATGTTCTTGAATTGCAAAGATAAATGAAAGCGCAGCCAATGTTTTTTCTCCACCACTAAGACTTCTTATGTCTAGGTACTTATTTTTTCCAGTTTTAACAGTAATACTCACTCCACCTTCTAAAGGTTCTTCCGCATTTTCTAAGGATAATTCGGCTTCTCCTTTGCTATAAAGATAACCAAATGTAGTACTAAATTTTTCACCAAGTTCTTTGAATGTTTTCATGAATGAGAATTTCTTTTTCTGTTCTATTTCATCAATCATTGTTAGAACGTCTTCTTTCTCAGATTTTAAGGTGTTGACTTTTTCAAGTAATTTATCATACTCTTCACGAATTTGATCATACACTTCAAGAGCACGCATATTCACATTGCCAAGATTTTTCATTATTCTATCATACTTCTTAACTTCTTCTTCAATTTCATTTAAGTTTACTCCTCTTCTAATAATTCCCTCTTTAAATTCTTCAAACTCAACAGTTAAAGCTTCAATTTCTGCAATAAGTTTTGCTTTATTAATATCAACCTGATACTTCTTTTGTTTTACAGATTCAACACCGCTCTCTTCTTTAGAAATTTTATCTTGTATTGTTTTGATGAATTCCATAACCTTATTTCTTTTCGCGGCAAGGTTTTTATTTCTACCATAGAATTCCAAATTTTCTTTTTCTTTTTCTTTTAAGGTTAACTTTTTGTTTTTCAAAACTTCTGCAAGGTTTTTTTCTTCTTCAATAAAACCTTCTTTATCTGTAGAAGATTGTTTTTCTATCTCTCCAAACCTATTAGATTCAGTAGAGATCATGTTTATTTTATTGTCAATGTCTTTAATTTTAGATTCTATTTCTAATTTGTCTTTAAATAATTCATTATATTCTTCTTCTAATTTGTCTATGCCAGAACTTTCCTTCTTTGTAAGTCCTTCTTTTACGGTTTGTTTATGTTTTTGTAATTCTACTATTTCTCCTTCAAAATTAACTAAGTCAGATTCTATTGATTTTAATTCAGATCCCTGATCTTCTTTATTTTTTATTAACTCTTCAATATCTTTTTTATGGTTCAAAGTATTTGAAGTAATTCCTAAGCTCTTTTCTAATTTGATTAATTCTCCTTCCAGTTCTGCCTTCTCTTCTCTAACTGAAGTTATAGCTTCTTCAACTTCTTCTTTCTGTGAATAAACATCACTAATTAATCTATCTAGTCTAGTTCTCTCATTTTCAAATTTTTCTAGGTCTGTATCTATTTTTTTCTGAGAAAAACCAAGTCCAGTTTTTTTTCTATGTCCACCAACCATTGCTCCACTAGGTTCTAAAACATCACCAGTAAGGGTCACCATTCTTGCTCTGCCAACTCCAATTTTTCTTGCAGCTTCTATGTTTTCAACAATTATTGTGCCTCCAAAAACATAATCGAAAATTGTACTAAATTTAGGTTGGAAATTAATTAAATCAACTGCATATCCGTGAACTCCGGGTTTCTTTAATATTGCTGAAAAATCGCTTTTCTTAACTCTCTTTTTGATTTTATTTAAAGGTAAAAATGTGGCAATGCCCATTTTTTCAGTTTTTAACATTCTAATATATTTAGCAGCAGTGGCATCACTATCAACTACAATACTCTTTGCACGCATTCCTGCAGCAATTTCAAGTGCAAGAGAGAACTTCTCATCTACTTCTCCAAGTTCACTAACAGTTCCATAAACTCCTTTGCCTTTGTCTTCCAGAATTTTTTTTACTGCCATATCTCCAAACATTCTTTCTCGAGCTCCAGCACTCTTTTCTTTAACTTTTGCAAGTTTTTCATTATTATCTAATAAATTAGTACTATTTCTTGATATTTGACTTTCAAAAAGGTCCCTTTCTCCTTTTAATTTATTTAATTTGCTGTCAAGCTCTCCAATATCTTTTTTTAATTGTTTTATTTTCTTTCCCTCATTTTTTCCAGAAAGTTTTTTTAGTGTTTCATTTAATTGATCTATTTGAAATTGGGATAAATCAATTTCTCTAATTAGGTCCTGTTTAGTTTCAAGAGCAGAACTTATTAAGTTCCTTTTTCTCTCTATTTCATTATCCACATCATCAAGTTTTGTACTAAAATCGCCAAGATCATTTAGACCATGTTTTTCCTTAAATTCAGATATTTTATCTTTCAACTCTTTTTCGGAATTTTTTATTGTTTCAAGTTCTTTTGAGAACTTTATTTTTTCTTTTTCTAATTCCTTAATTTTTCCAGTTGATTCAGAAGATTCACTTCTAATTTGTTTTATTCTGCCAGCTATTTTTTGTAATTCATTTTTTATAGTTTCAGAACGAGATTCATGTTTTGCTATATCTGCAGTTAAGCTAGATATCTCCATTTGAAGGAGTTTTTGTTCTTGTTCACCCCTTTCATCAAGAACCTCATTTATTTCCTTTATCTCGGTTTGTTTTGATTCGATGTTTTCTTTATATTCCTTTATTTTATTATCTGTTTTTTCTAATCTAGAATTATAGTTTGATAGGTTTTTTTCAATTTCTTCCTTTCTTGTTTCTTTTTGTTTTTTTCTAAGATGAATTGAAGTTGCCTTACTATCTTTATATTTCTTTTTTACATCAAGAAATTTCTTTGCCTGGTCTCTATCTTTTCTTAGTTCCTTAAGGTTAGTTTCCCTTTCAGTTAAAATAATGTTTACTTGATTTAATCTGTCTTGAACATGGCCCAATTCATTCATAGATTTGTTTTTTTTATCATCGAAGACAGAAATTCCTGCAACTTCTTCTATTAAGAGTCTTCTATCAATTGGACGCATTTCCATGAATCTAACTATATCTCCTTGAAGAACAATACTATGTCCATCCGGATCAATGCCTGCCGTACCCAAAAGATCAACAACTTGTTGTCTAGTGTGTGCCTTATCATTAATTTTATATATTGAATTTCCTTTCTTTTTTAGAATTCTACTAATCTTTACTTCCTTAGTATCAATTGGGAAATCATTATCATTTTTAAACCAAATACTAACTTCTGCTTCTTTAGCAGGTTTTCCAATTTTTCCACCATTATAGATTAAATTTGAAGATTTTTCCGCCCTAAGCCCTTTTGCAGAAGATTTTCCAAGTACAAAACATAGAGCATCCATAACATTTGACTTACCTGAACCATTAGGTCCAAGAATGCAATTAAAATCAGTACCAAAAGATAGTTCAGTCTTATTTGCAAAAGATTTAAAGCCGTTAGCAACTAATTTAGTAACAGTAGTCATTCATACACCTCTATTTATTGTTATAACTATTTTTTGTAATCGTTTTTATTTTTAAAACTTTTCTAATCTTCAGTACTTATATAATCAGTTAAATTTATAAACAAACCATATTAACAAAATTATTATGAAAAAAATACATACTAGGGCAAAAAAGAAATTGAGACTTGGAACTCACTTACAACACAGAGCCTTACTAAAAGGAATTCAAAAGAAAAAAGGTCCAAAAACATTTAAGACTAAAGAAGCAGCTAAAAAGTATGCTGAAGAAAAAGGAATAAAGAATTTTGAATTAAAGAGTGTAAAGAAGAAAAAGAAGTTTCAAATCGTTGAAACAAAAAAGTAATCATTTTTTATTAATTATTCCTTCTGCAGCTAATATTCCTGTCAGTCCTGCACCAACTATTCCCCTTGATTTTCCAGCACCATCGCCTGTAACGTATATATTTTCAATATTAGTTTCTAGTGTATCTCCAATTGTAGAATATTTAGTATCATAGAACTTTACTTCTGGCGCATATAATAAAGTAGATGGGTGTGCAGTTCCGGGAACAATGTTGTCCAGCACTTCAATAAATTCTTTAATATTATCAACAAATCTCCCATAATATGCAAGATTTAAATCTCCTGGGGTAATCTTATCCAGGCTCATTGTTGGAATAACCATATCAAAACCCCTATTGGAATTTAAGAATGTTTCATGTTTAGATCTTGAACCTCTCTTTAAATCGCCCCACCTTTGAACTAAAGGTTTCCAACCTCCTGCCCGGTAAGCAGAAACAACCATATCTCTACCAAGTTCAGTAGTATCTGCATAAGGTTCGGTCATAGTAATAGTAGATAAGATAGCAAAATTAGTATTATCTGATTTTTTTCTTTTGAATGAATGTCCATTTACTGGACGCAATAATTTATCACTATATTCAATTGCATTTTGTTTAGGTTCTGCAGTAACAAATCCATGTGGATTAACACAAAAAGTTCTTACCTTATCTCCATGACATAAAGTATTGTAGTGGAATTTTGCATCGTAACTAACGTCAGTTATTGGATCAAAAGTTTCTGCAGCAAGTTCAACTCTAACTCCTACATCTATTGCTCCCCATTTATGTTCAATTTTTAGTTTCTCTGCTTGGTCCCTCATCCAATAAGAACCACTTCTTCCAGGTCCAACAATCAAATATTCACAACCAATATGCCCTTCTTTAGTATTCACTTGATATTTAGTTTGAGATCCTTCAGTTATGTCCTCTACCTTAGTGCCCAATTTAAATTCAATACCTTTCGATTCTAAATCTTTTTTAAATCTTCTAATAATTTTAGGAGTATTATCGGTGCCCATATGTCTTTGTTTTCCAACAATAAAATCAACATTATATCTACCTGATTTTTCAATTATCTTATCTAGGGATTCTTGATCTCCATTTCCAGTAGAAGGATCAGCTCCATATTCTAAGAATTTATCATCAATATAATTCATAAGCGAGCCAGCCTTTTCTTCAGAAATCTTTAATTCTTCTAAGTCCATAGTAACTTTTGGATGGTATACTAATTTTCCATCAGTTAAAGTTCCAGAACCTCCTGCAGATCTTCGTTCATCAACAACTAAAACTTTGTAATTCTCACTAGATAATCTATCTGCAGCGAACAAGCCAGCTGGGCCAGAACCAATAATCACGACATCATATTTCATATTTTCAGAAACTCAAATTCAATTTATAAATATATATGATTTTTTTGACACAAATATATATAAGTAAAAATCAATTCTCTCTTTTTGATAAATATGAAAGGTACAGTTCTTGTTGGGGCACAATGGGGTGATGAAGGTAAGGGAAAAATAACTGATATTCTATCAGATAATTCTGATTTAATTGTTAGGTTCCAAGGTGGTAATAATGCGGGACATACAATTAAAATTGGGGATGAGGAATATAAGTTTCATTTACTTCCTTCAGGCGTTTTACATGAAAAAAAAGTTGCTATTGCTCAAGGAGTAGTTCTAAATCCTGAAGTCTTGTATGGGGAAATAGAGGAGATTTTAGAAAGAGGGTATGAATTGGATTTATCAATAGATCCAAGAACTCAGATAATCATGCCCTGGCATATGGAACTAGACATTGCCAGAGAAAATGCAAGAAAATCAGAGATTGTTGGAAAACATGCATTAAAAATTGGTACGACGAGCAGAGGGATTGGGCCAGCATATGAAGATAGAAAAAACAGGTCAGGAATAAGGTTCCATGATTTATTGGATGAAGATTCTTTAGAAGATAAAGTAAGAACTAATTTTAAGATGAAAAAACAGATGTTGGAGTTATATGAACATCAGACGAAATTTACAGAAAAAGAAATTCTTGAACAATATTTAGATTTAGGAAATAAATTAAAGAAGTATGAAAATGATGTTTCAAGATTAACAATTGGGATGTTAAATTCAAGAAACCATGTTTTATTTGAAGGAGCTCAAGGAATTGGATTAGATAATGATTTTGGAACTTATCCTTATTGTACTAGTTCAAATGTTTTAGCCTCCGCAGTATTTCCTGGAGTTGGGTTACCTATTCAAGACATGGATGTAATTGGAATAACAAAAGCATATACTACTAAAGTTGGTCCAGGGCCATTTCCTGCAGAGATGGATGAAGCATCAGCGGAAATAATCAGAGAAAGAGGTCACGAATATGGAACTACGACTGGAAGGCCAAGAAGAGTAGGTTGGTTAGATCTTGTTCAATTAGATGATGGGCATGTTCTAAATAATTATTCAACATTGGCATTAACAAAGTTAGATATTTTAGGAGATTTAGACTCAACAAAAGTTTGTATAGGTTATAGACATCCAACTAAAGGAACTATAACTCATTTGCCTGAATCTGCAACGGAGGCATTCAAGTGCAAACCTCTTTATTTGGAGATGGATGGATTTTCAAAAGAAGAGTTTATGGCTGCAGAAACATATTCGGATTTGCCACAAGGAGCAATAGATTATGTTGAAACAATAGAAGATTATTTGGGGACAAAAGTAAGTATAATATCAAAAGGGCCAGCCAGAGAAGAAACAATTTTTAAATAATTATTTATAATCTGTTAAATTTTTCTGATTTTTCTTTTTTACTTGATTTTTAAAAGTTACCCAACTTTTTCTAAATATCTCTGGATGTTTTTCGAAATTTTCTTCAACGAATTTTTTAGTTATTGGATTTGCAGGGTATCCTGGTCCAACCTCTCCATATTTCATTTTAATTATTTCCATTGCTCTTTCTCTAGTAACTTTAGCTAATATTGAGGCAGCACCAACTAATGGATAATTTTCATCTGCCTTATGTTCAGAGATTATTTCTATATCTTTATTGTCTAATAACTCTCTAACATATTCTCCATATTTCTCAGCTACCGGGTGTGGAGAATCCAAAATAACTACATCGGGTTTGAATTCATTAATCATTTCTGCAGATTTTTTTGCTTCCAACCAATTAAGGTTCATCCCATCTTTAGATTCTACTGCTTTGTCTATTTCATCAACCTCAACAGTTATTATCTGAGTACTTTTAGCAACATCAATAATTTTATCAAAAATATGTTCTCTTTGATTTGCAGGAACAAACTTAGAATCTCTTGCACCTATCTTTACAAGTTTTTCTTCTTCGCCTTTATTTATTAAAACTCCAGCTATTGTTAATGGTCCTATAACTGGCCCCCTTCCTGCTTCATCTATACCAAGTATTAATGTCATAAAAAATAAGAAAAATGGGCATTTTTAAGTCTTTTTATTAGAAAAAATAGCGAGGGAAGGATTTGAACCTCCGACCTTTGGGTTATGAGCCCAACGAACACTCCTAACTGTTCTACCTCGCTACAGAAAATTAACAAGAAGTCTTTTTTAAATGTTATGATTCAAGAAATAACAAAATTACTTAATAATTTTTTTACTAAGTTTTTTGAAAGGTCCTTTTCTATCAACAATTAATTCACCTATTACTGCAAAAGGTATTGTAACTGCAATAACTATCCAAACAACTCTCCAAGTTATTTGAGCATCTGTTGCTAAGACTACTGCTAAAAGGTCTTCAGCTACTCCCATAATTATTCCAAAGATTAAAAACTCAAAAAATACCTCTAATCGTTTATGCCTCTTCATAAATAAGATATTAAATTAACTATATTTAAAAGTTTCTAAATTAGAAATCTTTAAAAACAAATTTAACACACTAATTTTTATGCCGAGATCGCATAACCTGGTATTGCACCGGACTGCTAATCCGGGCCCATTTTGGGCGTCTGGGTTCAAATCCCAGTCTCGGCGTGCTTTTTTCTTTTGTTATCTTGTAGTTAACGTATTTGTATGAAATCACCGTAAGATT
>CAZTYO010000003.1:0-47034 GCA_964617925.1 Candidatus Woesearchaeota archaeon | reverse complement strand
GAGAAGAAATAATTTTTTTACTCAGTCTAAGTCCCGACAACGCAACAATGCATCCTTGAAGAAAACTTTATAAGTACTAAATTTATCAACAAACTTATGTCTCGGTAGCTTAGTCTGGTTCGAGCGGTCGGCTGTTAAAACTTATTTTATGGAAACCGACAGGTCGCAGGTTCAAATCCTGCCCGGGACGCTTTTTGTTTTTGACATACACTCAAATAAACTATTTAAATTGAATTATCTATTTTGTATTATGAGATTGAATAAATCACTTGGTTTAATGTTATATTGGGGCGAGGGTGACAAAGCAAAGGCCAATATGGTTGCCTTAACAAATACAGATCCCAAAATTTTAATTTATTTTTCAAGATGGCTAAGAAAATATTATATCCTTGATAAAAAAAGATTAAGGGGAAGAATTTATATTTGGGAAGATTTGGATGAAAATAAAGCTAAACAATTTTGGTCAGATATATTAAAAATTCCTCAAAATCAATTTACTAAATCCTATATTTCTAAATCTAAACCAAAAATAAGAAAAGCTAGGCATATTAATGGAGTTTGCAGATTATCTTATTGTTCCGCAGAAATATTTAACAACATAAAAGATTCCATAAAAAAAGAATTTCATTAATTTAAAGTATTAACTAATTTTTCTCAAGATCCTTTCTTTTTTTATTAATTAAATAAATTTATTAGTTTAATCCATAAAATAGGAAAAATATTTTTATTTTTACTATCCGGGACGTTTTATTCTTTTTATGGAAACATATATAAATCTTTTAAAACTACTGAATAATTGATAAAAATGACATTAGAATTAAAAATTAAATATGTAAACACCGGGTGGTATGAATTAGAAAAACGACCAGAAGATATGAAATCAGAATACGCTGATTATTTTATATTATTAGAAGATTTAGGGAAAAGTATAGAAAATATTAATCTTGATAAAGATAATCCCATAAAAGTTTCATATGGAAATATATCAGAATCTCAAAAAAAGTTTACAAATCATTATTTGAAAATGTTTTATTAAGGGATTAATATTCTCTTATAATATTTTTAACACGTTTGCAATCTGATAAATTATTCCCAATGCAAACATTGTAATTATTATTAATCCAATTACAGTTTTTTTACCTAATTTATATTCTGGAATCCTTAACTTTCTTTTTCTTGCTTGTCGAAACATAAGAACTATTAGTATCCCCTCTATTCCGCCAGCTATTGCACCAGTTATTCCAATTACTTTTATGAAACTCCTTGCCCCAATAAAAAATATCAATAACGGTACAATCATTGTTAATAACCAGGAGGTCATTTTACTAAATTTCAAATCAAAATTATATATTTCTTTCATTGCTAACCCTAATGTTAATGCTGAAGTCAGCATTGCAAAGGCTGCAAATAAGTTTCCTAAGATTAATATATTCCTACCTAGAATTGCCCCTAGGCCTATTGTTGCTATCTCTGTTGTGTTTGCCCCCGTTACAGCAATAGTTATTGCTGAAAATAAAACATATGCTATTAGTGGTAAAATTGATCCTATGATTATTGCTTTTTTTAGTTTCTTTCTATCATGAGATAAACATTCTTTCATTTCTGGAATAGCTACTCCTCCCACTAATGCAAAAAGTACAACTCCATAAGGTATTATCAATTTTAATAAATTAAACTCCATAAGATTTGATGTGTTAAAAGTTCCACTGAAGAATGCATAGATAGCTATTGAAAGAATTAATATTAACACTATTGGAGCAAGGATTAACTCTGCTTTTGAAATTGCTTTTATTCCTATGAATATCAAGGTAGAGATTATTGCAAAGAATATTAATGAAAATAATAATGGGCTTCCTCCAAAAATTGCTGAGAGTGCAGAACCTTCCCCAATAAGATATGCTACTAATGCACCATACACTCCAAAAAACATAGAGAACATCATTATCCTTTTTCCCCATTTGCCTAAGTATATTTTTGCATAACCTGGAAATTGATGATTACCTGGAGTTCTCAAAACTATCTCTCCTATGAATAAATTTAACATTAAAACTACTATTCCTAAAATTAATACTGTTAGGGCCCCAGTTAGAAAACCTGCTTGCTGAAAAACATAAGGTAAGCCTAATACTCCTGCTCCAATAACAGTTCCGCAGAGCATTGCAATTGCTCTATAAAATTTCTTGTCACCCATCATGTTAATTTTAGAAAAATTTGTTTATATTGTTTTTGGTAAAAATATTTTTCTTATTTCTAAAATAGATACGCCAATAACTGAAGCAAATACTATTTTTACCCAATCAAATATTCCTAATGGAACTAATTTGAAAGCAGCACTTAGTGGTGTGTAAATTACTGCTAACTGTAATAAAATAGCTGCACCTACTGCCCAAACTAAATATTTATTTGTAAAAATTCCCGTTTTGAACATACTTTTCTTTTTTGATCTTACACTGAATACTAATAATAATTCGAAAATTACTGTAGTAGTTAAGGCAATAGTTCTTGCCTTATCTAGATCTCCAGTTTGCAAGTACTCTAATGAGAATAAACTTAAAGTTGCTATTGCACACAAAATTCCTGCCAAGATTAAGAAAGTTTTTGTCCCATCTAGTATCCCTTCTTTTGGATTTCTTGGTTTCCTGTCCATAATTCCTTCTTCACTAGGATCTACTCCTAAGGCTAGTGCCGGTAAACTATCCGTTACTAAATTTATCCATAATATTTGTAAGGGTAGCAAAGGTAATGGGAATGAAGACAATAATGAGAAAAAGATTATTAATACTTCTCCCAGATTTGCAGAAAGTAAGTATTTAATGAATCTTTTTATGTTGTCAAATATAGTCCTTCCTTCTTTTACTGCATCAACTATTGTTGAAAAATTATCGTCCAATAATATTATATCTGCTGTTTCTCTTGAAACATCTGTCCCAGTTAGACCCATTGCAATCCCTACATCTGCTTTTTTTAGTGCTGGAGCATCATTTATTCCATCTCCAGTCATTGTAACTATTTCTCCATTTGATTGTAATGCTTTTAGAATTTTGACTTTGTGTTCTGGATTTACTCTTGCAAAAATATTTATATCATTTATTCTTTCAGCTAATTCTTTATCTGATAATTTATCTAATTCTTCTCCCAACATACTATTTGTACTTAGATTTAGTTGTTTTGCAACTGCTTCTGCAGTCATTATATTATCACCAGTAATCATAATTACTCTAATGCCTGCCTTCTTACATAATTTTAATGCACTCTTAACTTCTGGCCTAGGTAAATCTTCTATACCCGCTAAACCAAGAAAAATCATATCTTTTTCATTTTCTGTTTTTGAATAAGCTAATGCTAAAACTCTTAGTGCTGAATTTGCAAATAATTTATTTTGTTCTAGAATTTTCTTTTTTTCTCTTTCAGTAAGTATTTTTATGCTTCCATTATTGTAAATATATCTACATTTTTCTACAACTACTTCGGGCGCCCCCTTCATATGATAATGGATTTTACCTTTTGACTTATCTATTGTAGCCATATATTTTTTTGATGAATCAAACGGAACTTCTTTTATTCTCCTAAGCTCTGAACCTATATTTAATTTCTTTGCAGCAACTAATAAAGATATTTCAGTAGGATCACCAACATATTGTTTATTTTTTATCTGTGCATTATTACACAAATAACCTGTTTCCAAAAATTTTGTTAATTCTTTTTTGTTTATCTCAGTTTTTCCAACTAGAAATTTTCCTTCTGTTTTGTAACCTGAACCTGTTACAGATATTACTTTATTATTTGTGAATATTTTGCTAACTGTCATTTCTCCACTAGTCATTGTACCAGTTTTATCTGAACAGATAACAGTTGTTGCACCAAGAGTTTCTACTGCCGCTAATCTTTTTATTAATGCTTTATTTTTGATCATACGTTGGATTCCGATAGCTAAACAAATCGTAATAACTGCTGGCAATCCTTCTGGAATCGCAGAAACTGCCAGACTTAAACTAGTCATAAATATTTCATAAACTGTTAAATGTTTTAGTAATCCTATAACTAATACTAATAATGTTATTAATGAAACTATTACTCCAATCTTTTTTCCAAATTTTGCCATCTTCTTTTTTATTGGAGTGTCTTCTTCTTCTATTGATTCTATTTCATGAGCAATTAATCCAAATTCAGTTCTTCTTCCGGTTGCAGTAACTACTGCCTTTCCACTCCCATAAGAAACTATAGTTCCAGCAAACAACATATTATTTCTTTCTGCTAATTGAGAGTCAGTTTTTATTGAATTTGCTGATTTTAGAACTGAACTTGATTCTCCAGTTAAAACAGCTTCATTTACTTTCAAAGAATTTACTTCTATTATTCTTGCATCTGCAGGAATTTTGTCTCCAGTTTCAAAAACAATTATGTCTCCAGGAACAACTTCCTTTGAAGAAATTACTTTTATTATTCCTTGCCTCATAACTTTTGCATGTGGAACTTCCAATTTCTTTAGTGCTAGAAGTGCTTTCTCTGATTTGAATTCTTGATAGAATCCAAATAAGGTATTTAGAATAATAATTGCAGAGATTACTGCTGCATCAAGAAAACTTTTTAGAAATATAGAAACTGCTATTGCTATTAATAATATGTATATTAATGGATTTTTTACTTGTTCTAATAATAATGAAAATTTTGATATCTTTTTTGAAGTTTGAAGTTCATTTTTTCCATAATGAGCTAATCTTTCTCTTGCTTCTTTTGAAGCTAAACCTTTTTGTTGAGAATTAAGTAAAGTTAATGATTGATTTGCTGTTTTTTTATAATAGTCAACTCTCATATTTATTATTTGTTTGATTATATTTATATCTCTTTTGGAATTGGTAAGGTTTAAAAAGTAAAATTAAGTATGATTAATGGGCCTGTAGCATAATCTGGATAGTGCGGTCGGCTTCGGACCGATTGGTCGGGGTTCAAATCCCCGTAGGCTCATTTACAATGAAATACAAAATAAACGAAAAGGATAAACGTATTGAAATCTATGGGTGTGAACCTTCTGAAATTAAAAGATGGTTAGAATCTTTTGAAAAAGTTATTCCTAATTCTGCCCCCATTTCTGAAATTGAAGATAAAATTAATAATTTGGGAAAAATTGTTACTCATGAACAATTTAACTTTAATAGTTTTGAGAGAATTTATTTTGATAAAGATTCTATAAATTATGTTGCGAATATAACTTTTGAAGAAAGGCCAAGTTACTTTCCATTAATGAAAAAGCACTTTGAATCTGCTAAGAAATTAGTTGAAAAAGATTATTGATCTTTTCTATAATTTTTTACTGCTTTCTTGAAAGCTTGATCTGCTAAAACTGAACAATGAAATTTTCTTGCTGGCAATCCACCTAAATTATCTGTTATATCTTTTGCAGTTATTTTTAATGCAGCATTTATTTTCATTCCAACAACCATTGTGGAAAACATAGATGTCGCTGCTATTGCAGAAGCACAACCAAAAGTTTGATATTTGCAGTCTGTTATTTTTCCATCTTTAACTTTTATCCAAATTTTCATAACATCTCCGCATGCAGGACTTCCAACTTCTCCTTCCCCATCTGATTTTTTTGAATATTTTTCTGCTTCTTCTTTTGTTTTCAAAATATTTCTTGGATTAAAGAAGTGATCTTTTACAGTTTCTGAATAGAACCATGACTTTCCAGTATTTGATGTTACGTCACTCATTTTGTTTTCCTCATTCTAACTTCTACAGGTGAAATATCTCTTAACCATTTAATTATTTTTGGCATTTCTTCAATTACATAATTTATATCTGATTTTTTTGTATATTTTCCTAAACTAAACCTTATACTGCCATGTGCTACTTTTTCTGATTGGCCCGTTGCCAAGATTACATGGCTTGCATCTAATGATTTCGAAGTGCATGCACTACCTGTTGAAGCATAAATTCCCAACTCATTTAATTTTAATAAAATTGATTCACCTTCTATGTCTAAGAAAGTAATATTTATATTATTGGGTAATCTTTTTTTCTTATCTCCATTCAAGATAGTTTTATTTATCTTTAATAGTCCTTTAATTAATTCATTCCTTAATTTGATTAATTTTTCTGAATATTCTTTTTTATTCTTTTGGGCAATCTCTAGCGCCCTAGTAAATCCAACAATTCCTGGAATGTTTTCAGTTCCACTTCTTAGTCCAAATTCTTGCCCCCCTCCATGGATCATAGGTTCTAATTGTAATCCTTTTCTTTTGTATAGGCAACCAATTCCTTTTGGTCCATAATTTTTACTACTATTTAAACTCAATAAATCTACATTTAATTTTTTCACATCTAAATTTTCTGAGTTTGTAGCTTGACATGCATCGGTATGAAATAAAATATTCTTACTTCTTGTTAATTTTCCTATTTCTTTAATTGGTTGTATGGTTCCAATCTCATTGTTTGCATACATAACTGAAATTAGAAATGTATCTTTTTTTATTGCTGATTTAATTTTATCTATAGAAATTATTCCATTCTTTTCTACTGGCACAATAGTTATTTTGAAACCTTCTTTCTTTAGTGATTCTAATGAATCAATCACTGCATGATGTTCTATTGAAGTTGTTATGATATGTTTCTTTTTTGATTTTCTTTCTAAACCTTTTAATGCAAGATTAATACTTTCTGTTCCAGAACCTGTAAAAATTATTTCTTCTTTTTCACAATTTAATATATTTGCAACTTTTTTTCTAGAATTATCTAAAACATTATCTGCATTTAGTCCTAAGTTATGCATGCTCCCCGCATTACCAAAATATTTTGAGTAATAATCTCCCATGCTTTTTATTACTCTTTTATCTACTGGCGTTGCAGCTGCATTATCCAAGTATACTAATTTATTCTTCATCGATTGAATCGTTTAACTCTTTGATTATTTTGTTTACTTCTTCTTCAGATAGTCCGTGTCTTTGTAAACCATCTTCTAATGTCTCCATGTTTGCTGCAAAACATCCAACACAATGTATTCCGTGATCGAATAAAACCTTTGCAGTTTGAGGATATTTTGCTAAACATTCCCCAATTATCATATCTTTATTTATTTTCATTGTAAAAACATACCTCGCATTTTTCTGGAACATCATCATATAATCTATGAATTTCACAAATGTTCGCAGTCTTTCTTATTAAGTCTGTTAATTTTATTATTTCTTTATGAGTAGTTGATTTTTTTGTTTTGATTTTTTCAACTGCTTTTTTTATCTCATCAGTGATTCTTTTACTGAATTTTACTGTTCCTCTTTTCTTACTTAGATATTGTGAAACTGCTGATGGAGTAATATTTAACAATTCTGCTATTTCTTTTTGTTTGAATTTTTCTTTACTCAAACCATTTGCTAATTCCCTTCTTATTGAAGGAATAACATATCTTACTTCCACTTCTTGTAACATTAACTTCATATAAAAACTTAACAATTGTTATTTTATAAGCATTTCTATCTGATAATTAAACAAAAAACTTTAAAAGGATTAAACAAAATTGGTAATGTATGGCCAAACAAGATGGAATAATTGTAAAGAAGGATGAAAACTTTTCTGAATGGTATACTCAAGTTATTCAAAAAGCAGATTTGATAGATTATAGTAAAGTTTCTGGTTGTTTGGTATTCAAACCTAATTCATATTCATTATGGGAAGAAGCGCAAAAATATTTTGATAAAAAAATAAAAAAAGATGGTGTTAAGAATGTTTATTTTCCTTTGCTTATTCCTGAAAAATTATTAACAAAAGAATCTGAACACATTGAAGGATTTTCTCCAGAGGTGGCATGGGTAACTCAAACTGGAAATACTAAATTGAGCGAAAGGCTTGCAATTAGACCAACTTCTGAAACTATTATGTATGATTCATATTCGAAATGGATTAGATCTTGGAAAGATTTACCATTGAGATATAATCAATGGTGTAGTGTAGTTAGATGGGAATTTAAAAATCCCGTTCCATTCTTAAGAACTAGAGAATTCTTATGGCAAGAAGGACATACGGTCTTTGCAACTCAAGAAGAAGCTAAAAAAGAATCTCATAAAATTCTTGATTTCTATAATGATCTGTTTGAAAAATTGTATGCAGTTCCTATGTTGAAAGGTACAAAATCTGAAAAAGAAAAATTTGCAGGCGCAGATTATTCTCTCAGCGTTGAAACTATTCTTCCAAATGGAAAAGCAATACAAGGTGCCACATCACATGGATTGGGACAAAATTTCTCAAAATCATTTAATATTAAATTCTTAGATAAAAATGAAAAGAATCAATATGCTTGGCAAAACTCATGGGGATTCTCTACAAGAAGCCTTGGAATTATGTTAGCTGTCCATGGTGATGAAAAAGGAATAGTTCTTCCCCCAAAGATTGCACCAAACAAAGTTGTAGTTGTCCCAATATTATTTACAAAAACTAAAGATGAAGTTTTGAAAGTTTCAGCTGAGTTAGTAAAATCTCTTAAAAAATACGCCCCAATTCATGATGATCGAGAAGATTATTCTGCAGGTTGGAAATTTAATGAATGGGAACTTAAGGGCATTCCAATAAGAATAGAACTTGGTCCAAAAGATATTGAAAAAAAACATGTTGTTTTAGTACGTAGAGATACTAATGAAAAGAAATTTGTTAAACTTACTGATTTAGATAAAGAAATTAGTTCAACATTGAATGATATTCAAAAAAATCTATTTGATAAAGCTAAAATATTTTTAGATAATTCAATCGTTGAAACAAATTCTATGACTGATTTAAAGAAATTGGTCAATGAAAGAAAGTTAGGAAAAGCTAATTGGTGTGGTAATGTTGATTGTGAAGAAAATATAAAAAATAAAACAGGTGCTAAAAGTTTGAACAGTGAATTTAATCAAAAAGGTAAGGGTAACTGTTTTGCTTGTGAAGCTAAGGCAGGATTTGTTACTTATTTCGGAAAGAGTTACTAATTCTTTACTAATTTATTAAGTAGATAAACTACTGGAATTACACAAACAGACATATAGAACAAAGGAAAGAGAATTGGAAAAAGTTTTATTGTTGGCAACCAAGAAATACAAGATTCAAAAAAACAATTTAAATTGTAATCCTTTCCAAAATATAAGATAAATGGTATTAATATTGCAACATGTAATAACGCTCCCTTCCATGCATTCTTTGCTTTCTTTCCAAGAATTAAAAATGCCGCTAAACCAATTGGAACTACAATAAGATGTGTTAAACTTGAAACATACAATTGCTTGCTAATTCCTGCTGCAAACATATAGGCTGTTGATTTTACTATGAAATTATTGAAAAATAGTTTAGATAGGTAATCTATACTCCATCCTAATTCTCCAACAAAAATAAATGATAGCTCTGCAAGAATCCAAAATGAATTCCTCATTAAAATAGATATCCCTAAAATTAATGGGATATGGTTACTTAACCAAAAGGTATGGATAGGATCTCCATAAATTGCAAGAGTAATCATTCTGACGAGTGAAGAAAGTACTAATATTAATCCTAATATGCTCAATGCCCTTTCTTTGTTTATTTTCATTTTTAATTTATTAAATCAATGAAGAACTTGTATAAACTTGCATACCAAGGTAAATTCATCACCTCAATATATTTTATTTCACTTATATCAAACTTATTCCCATATTCATCTTCAAAATTTATTCCTATGAATATCTGATTATTAAGAAATTGTCTTGAATTTGATTCTATTCCAATGTGGTGAATTCCCTGAGATTGGTTTAGAACATAATGATCCATTCCTTTTATGTGAATTTCTAAATTCTTTACTAATGCTTCAGAAGTTAATTCAAAACTCCAATTGAAAGATTCACTATAATTTACTTGAGTCGGATATTCAAAAGCAGTCATTCTAAGATCTGGCATATCAAGAATTAAAACTGGTACATTATTTATTAAATCAATTGCTCCATTATTTGCAGATACAATTAGTTCTGTCTTGTTTTCTACAAGTGTTTCAAAACTTATTTCTTTTTCTTCTGATATTGTTAAATCAATTATTCTACATTCTCCTTCTAAACATACTGAAAAATCATTTAATATTTTATTACCTATATTTCTTACCTTACAAGTTAATGGAATTTGTTCAAAAACATAATAGTAGGATTTGTTTGATTCACACCTCAAAGATATTTCTTCAGAATAAGTTTTTTCTTCTAATTCTTCCAATTCTCCTATAATTTCTTCTGCTTCTTCTAAAGACACAAACTCATAATCATTTCCTGCCGAAAATTCTATTGATTTTGATTTGATATTCCCAAATAAATCTTTTACTTCAATTTGAGTAGTATAAATCATATTTGGTTCTACATCTTCTGGAATCTCAATTATCCAAAATATTGATTTTTCTTGATTTGGTTTTAATAATACTGGTTTTAAGTTGTCTTCTGTCATTCCTGGAGCTTTTGTTATTATTGCAGTGTTTGAAGTATAATTCTCAAATGGGTTTTCTATTGTTACTTTAATTGGAACATAACTTCCAGGCCTTACATTATTTTTTAGCGCCCTTAATCTCATATCAAATGGGGAACTTACTCTATCTCCTTCTTCTAATACTCTAGTTGTGATATTTAATCCTTGAGGTAAAAGAACAATATTATTTGATCTCCAATTATACTGTATTGAAGGACTACTAGAATCTAAATTTTCTAATAATTTTATATGTGCTGGATCGATAAATCCGAATTGTTTGAAAGTTACATCATAAGGTACCCACCCTTTACCTGGAAAATAAACTTCTGCCCAACCATGATTTCCAAATCCTTCATTTGAATTTGAATATGCAGTTCCTGCTATGAATTTTGCAGGAATTCCAACTGATCTCGATAATGAAATAAATAATGCAGTTAATTCGTCACACACACCTTCCCTATTTTCTAAAACCCATGAAGAACTTAAGGCAGCATCTGCAGTTATTGTGTTTAAATCATATTCTATGTTTTCTTCCACCCAATTTGCTAATTTAAAAACTGCAGTGTATAAATTTGATTCTCCTTCTACTATCTCATTTGCCTTTGCTAAAATTTCTGGAGTTATATCTATCTTTTCTCCTTCTTCTAAGTAATATTCTTCTTCCTCTTTTAAATCTAGAATTGGAAATCTAGAATAGGGAAGTTGATATATCCTTCTTTGTGTTTCAATTATAGAGGTGTATCCGAATTCAACTTCTTCCGCATATTCTTCCCACCTAAAAATTATGGAATCTTCTTCAAATATCTCTGCACTCAAACTTGAAAAGGTATTCAAATTATTTATGCTTTGTCTTTGATCCGAATAAGGCCTTAATAATAATGTTCCTTCCGCATAATTTAAACTTGGATTTTCTCCATCTTCATTCATAGTTAAATCAGCAAAAAGATTTACTTCTATTCTCAAGTCAGAATATTCAGTATAAGATTCTTGAGCTAAACCTAAGGGTACTAATAATAAAAAAAATAATATTAACCTCTTTATTTCTAATCACCTCTAAAGAAATAGTTGAGGTTATTGTTTATATTAATTTCTATTCAACAAGCCGAATAGTTGCAGGAAGAACATCTTTTACAACCTTCTTGGAATATTAACTTACCATTATCACATTCTGGACACTTTATTCCAAACATATTCTTCTGGCTTTCATTATTTGTTGAACCGTTCCCATTTCCATTTCCATTACCTTTTTTTAGATTATCACTCATTTTGTCAATAAGGTTATCATAATCAACTTCTCCAAGCATTACATCTTCAAAACCATAATTTTCTATGGCCATCAAATATTTCTTTAATGCTCTTCCAACCCCATCAGGGATTGAAGTCACAATTCCTTCCCTAGAAGGCATACTTCCAATACTTGCTCCAATTCCTTCCAATTGATCTACACAATAAGTTGGATCCACTCCTGCCCTTAGATTTGTACTCAGTTGTCTACAGATTCCTTCTAAATCTGCATGCACTACATCTCCACTTTTTCCTAATTGGGCAAAAACTTCATAAGGTGATCCATCTTTTGGATCTACAGTTATATTAACATGCATATGTCCAAATGGAGTATTTTGTTTTATTTTTACTGAAGGCATCATGTCTGGAATTCTTTTTGGAGTTATGTAAGTTCTTTCTGTTTCTTCTTTCTTTGTTTCTAAAACTTGAACATCTTTTGAGCCATCTCTATAAATTGTAGTTCCCTTTAATCCCATCTGATAAGCTAGTAAGTATGCTTCTTTTACATCTTCAACTGTTGCTTCATTTGGCATGTTTATTGTCTTACTTACTGCATTATCTAAATTCCTTTGGAACGCTGCTTGAATTCTAATATGATCTTTTGGATGGATATCTCCTGCAACTTTGAAAACTTTTTGTAAATCTTGAGGAATCTCTTTTATTCCTTGAACTGTTCCTCCATTCTTTTCTACTTTTTCAATTAATTTTTCAGAATATATTCCCCTTTCTTTCAGTTCTCTTTCTAGTTCTGGATTTATGAATTTTAATACATCTCCGCCCCTAATATTTTTATAAAAGATGTTTGAGAAATATGGTTCTATCCCTCCAGATACTCCGGCCACCATTGCTATTGAACCAGTTGGCGCAATTGTTGTTCTTGCAACATTTCTAACTCTATCTTCTAAATTTTCATTATCATAAATACTTCCTTCAAATGCTGGAAACACACCTCTCTGTTCTGCAATTTCCACAGATTTAATTTTTGCATCTGAATTTATATGAGACATAACTTTCTCTGCTAATTCTACTGCTTCTTTTGAATCATATGGCACTCCTAATTTTAATAACAGGTCTGCCCACCCCATAACTCCAAGACCAATTCTCCTATGGTCTAACACTGTTTCCTCTATTTCTTTTATTGGACCTTTACTAGCATCATTAACATTATCCATAAAATGTACTGCAGTTTTTGTGGTTTCAGTTAATTTATCCCAATCAACTTCATAATCGGCCCCTTTTCTTTTAACCATATTTGAAAGATTAATTGAACCAAGATTACATGCATCGTAAGGATGTAATGGTTGTTCTCCACAAGGGTTAGTTGCTTTTATTGGACCTTTATTTGGCAACGGATTTTCTCTATTTATTGCGTCTAAAAATATCATTCCAGGATCAGCAGTTTGCCAAGCCAGGTTTGCAATTATATTCATCACTGCTGGCCCATATAATTCAACATTGTTTTCAGAATTTATCCTTCCAATCTCTTTGTTTGTAAAAGTATCTAAAACCCTCTCCTTTTCCTTATCTACAATTATAGATGGAGGATTTGGCGCCATTCCAACTTCTGAACCTGCAAGTTTGTTTTCTTCGATGTTTGATTGATAATTAAGTAAATCATCTAAAGTCAGGGGATTACCTTCAAATTGTAACGGAAAATATCCATCATTTATTGCTGCATCCATAAATTTGTCTGTTGCTCCAATTGAAATATTAAAATTCTTTAATTTTCCATGAACGGCTTTTGCATAAATGAAATCCATTATGTCTGGGTGATCTATGTCTAAAATTCCCATATTTGCACCACGCCTATTTCCAGAATTGATTATCTCAGTTGCCTTATCAAATTGTTCCATAAATGAAATTGGACCAGATGCAACTCCTTTTGATTTTTGAACATAACTGCCACGTGGCCTTAATTTTGAAAAATTGTATCCAGTTCCTCCACCTTCTTTGTGAATTCTTGCACCTTTCCTAACTTCTCCAAATATATCATTTAAATCATCATCTGGATCTATACTATCTTCTGGGTCTAAAACATAACAATTGAATAATGCTTTTGTTTCTGTTCCTGTATTTGTGAAGACTCTTCCAGCAGGTAAAAAATCTAAGCTTGTCATAGAATTATAAAAATTTTCAGTTATTTTTCCAATATTTTTTGCTGAACCCCCATATTGAGAATCTATCTCTGCGATTGTCTTTGAAATTGTATATAGTCTTTCTTTTGGCCCTTCTATAATCTTGCCTTCATTATCTCTTTTAAGATATTTTTGTTCTAATGTCCACTTAGAATTATCTGATAATCTCTCTTCTAAATTATCATTTTTTACATAATTTGGTAATTTCATTTTAACGCCCCTTATAAAATTAATTTAAGTATAAATTTTTAATAATAACTATATATAAACATATAGAACATTTAACTTAGATTATTTATTCTATAAATTAGAGTATTAGATTTCTCACTTTTTTACTAATTTTTTAAATCTTTCTAGGAACTCGTCGAAATCTCTTACATTTATACTTCCACCACAAGCAAATTCGTGCCCACCCCCATAACCATCTAAACCTTCTAGGGCTTTTTCTATCTTTTTTGGCAGTTTTATTTTTGAACTTCTAAAGCTTAATTTCATTGAACCATTTGATTCTCTTGCAACTACTATTATTTTATCTGGATTTCTGTATAATAATTCATTTGATAACTCACTTGTAAAAGAATTCTTTTGATTTGGATAATGATATAACAGAAAATTCCCGTCTGTTTTTGTTTTAAGTGCATCTTCAATCATTACTTTGTATTCTTTTCTAAACTTGTTTGCTCTTTTGAATAATAATTTCCCCTTTGGGGTAATTTGATCTAAAATTTCATAGGGAGACTCTAGTGTTGAAAAAACTCTTATGGAACTTATTATGTCTTCCATCTTTCCTTTTAGTAAAAATGAAGTTAGTAAACTAAGTTCTCCAATCCTCGTGTCAAATAATACTTGTGCAGGTTTTGTTATTTTTTTTGAAAGCAAGTCTGGATAATGTTCTGCAAATTTCTTTCCAAAATCAGGATAATACCAATCAGACATTGTTCCGAGTGCAGCTAACCATAAATTTTGTTCTACAACTTTGTATGCATAGTATGACGTTGGCCGATTATCTCTAGGTATACTTAATCTTGGATTGTAATAATGAACTCCTTTTCTTTTTACAGGTTGATGATGGTCTAACCAAACTATTGGTACACTTACTTTATCTATGAAATCTTGAGTGACATCTGGCATGTCAAGAATGAATACAACATCGGGAGAATACTCTTTTACTTTTCTTGCAAACCTTTCGTCTAGAATTGGAACTGATTTTACAATTATTCCTTTTCCTTTATTTATGAATTTTTTAAATAATAAATAAGAACATAATCCATCTGGATCATCATCGTAAAAGAATAGTGGATTCTCTGCTTTTTGTAAATATTCTCTCATTTCCTTTAATTTTTTCTTTGGAATCATCGTAGAAAGATTAATAAATTTGATTTATAAACTTTTGTTTATGATTACAGAGATAATATTATATGTTTCGTTATTGTTTTCATTATATGTTTTTATGAAACTTCAAGATCTTGAAATATTTAGTTTATTTAGTAGAATTTTGTTAGCTCTAGTTTTTCCATTTCTTACTTTTTTAATCCTTTTATTAGGTGCAGTAGGAGTTGTATTTGTAGGAATTTTAATTCTGTTTGGTATAATACTCTTTTCTTTAAATAAAACTAAAATTATAAGAATTTAATTATTTTGCAAGTCTCTTATTTGCACCTAAACTTGGCCTAATCTTTTCAGCACCGATTCCTTTCTTCCTAAGTCCTCTTGATCTCTTACCTGCTGAAGTTAATCCTCTTGCTTCTCTACCTTTGTGTTTATTTTCACAAATCCAATTTATTTTTTTGTCTGCCTTTATTACAGAATGATTTGGATCTACTAAAATTACTTCATACCATTTGTATAAACCATCTTTTAATAAGAAATAACTGTTTAATACTCTCAAGTTCTTGAATTTTTTTGCTACTCTTTCCTCGGCAATCCATTGATAACTCTTACCAACTACTTTCTTTCTTCTTCTTGCCTTTGGTCTTCTACCTTTCTTAATCAAAGGCCTCATTCTTCTTGATTTCTTTACTTTTACTCTTGCAACAATATACCCTTGTTTTGCTTTGTAACCAACTGCTCTAGCTCTATCTAATCTAGTTGGTTTTTCAATTTTTATTATAGAAGGTTCTCTTCTCCATGCAATAAGCTTCTCCATAACCACATCTTTCATAGATTCTCTTGGTTTTTTCCAAAGCTCTCTGATATATTTATACATAGTAGAAACTGAAAACTTAAACGCTTTATAAAAGTTTCTGTATACCTTGAATTTTCCAAAAAATATATATACTAAACTTGATTTACCTTTTTTATTAACGGGGGTTAAAATGAGATATTTAGTAAAAATAATAGGTGGTTTAATGTTTATGATTGCTGGAATCTACACTTATGTTAGGTGGGATTTTTTCGGCACACAACTTATTAATGTTATAAAACTTTTTGTTGGAAACGTTGGTGCAGTTGCCATACTTATTGGACTTGTTATGTTTCTTATGGGTTTGAATGAAAGAAAAGAAAATGAAGATTTTGATTTCGAAGAAGAGATGGAAGAAGACATCGAAGAAGTTGAAGAAATCATAGAAGAAGAAAAACCTACTAAGAAATAAAGGCACCAAGCCTTTTTTGTTTTCTATTTAATATTTTACTTTCTTTTAATATTGGAGATATATTGAAGTTCAAATGTTTCATTATTTTTCCATATGCATAATTTAGTGCTGCCCCTTTTAATTCAAATGTATTTTCTTTAGTATTCATTGCCTTTCTTGCTGCAGATCTTACAACCCATACTCCCATGCTTGCCCAATATTCTGGAGTTTCAAATCTTAATACTAATATTGATGCCTGTTTCTTTATTTTTTCTAAATGTTCTAATATTGCTAGTCTTGTTGCATAATATCCTCCAGCTGTATTTGAAGCATATTTCTTTCTTCCATAAAAATCTTCAAAATCTGTTGCCATACTAATTCCTGATACTTTGTTCCATGCGGAATCTTTCAAATACATTTCAAATAATTCAAAAGATAACATTTCAGGTAATAAAATTACTAAATAATAATTTCCAAAATAATTTCCGAAAAAAATCTTATTCTCTTCTATCCTTGGATAATATCTTATCTTTTCTAATAAATTCTTTCCAATTAAATCATCTGTTGCTGTTATGCTCCATCTCGTTGGAACTAATCTCCTATCTTTTTTTAACCCGACCATCCCAATAGACAATAATTTTGAAATTGAGTGTTCGTTCACATCTTTCTTATATAATGTATTTATTGCTCCAACAGATTTTAAATCCATATCTGAAACTACTTTATCTATTTTAGTTGGTATCTTTGGGTTTTCAGTTAATTTTACTTTCTTAAGTTGTGCCCTTGGGCCTATCGGCATATTTATTTTATCAAAATCAAGCCTTATTGCCGCTTTTCTTTTTAATTCCATTTCCAAATCAACAGATTTTGTTGCCATTGCCAACTCTTGAGAAATTTCTAAAAATTTTTTATTTAAATCTGATTGAGAACTAGTTATCGCATTTACATTTGATTTGAATCTTGAATTGATTAATGATCTTCGAAAATTTATTACATCTTCTAATTTAAATTCATTCTCCGCCCAATAATTTTGAGCATCAAAAATCCATGCCCATTTATTCTGTTCTGTGGGAGCTAAGATCCCTACATTAACTGCAGGATATCTTAATTTTGAACCTACAAATACCGAAGGAGGAGAAGTGCTATTGAATTCTCCCATAATCTCTTTTATTTTGAATAAGGTTTGAGATCTTGCTTCTAATAACTTTTTTTTATCTACTTTGATGATGTTATTCATACTTTTGGTGGTTGTTAGATATTTATAAAATTGATTTGTTAATTTGACAACGTGTCAATAAAAGAAAGTATTTTAAATAATATTAATTTAGTGAACTTTTATGGAATCATTGATAAGTTTTAGAGAAATAATTGAAATTCTTGTAATGAGTGCTATTATTGGATATATATTTACTGGAAAATTTATCTCTAGACCAAAGACAGTTTATGATATGATGCATCCCAAAAAATTTAATTTTGATGATTTTAAATTTTCCTTACTCGTTACTGCACCTGCAATAGTTTTACATGAATTAGCACACAAATTTGTTGCTATTGCTTATGGAGTTAGCGCAACTTTCAAAATGTTTCCACTTGGTTTAGGAATTGGAGTATTTTTAAGAATGATTAATTCACCCTTTCTTTTAGTTGCTCCAGGTTATGTTGAAATCCCTCATGTTACTAGTGATTTTGCCTATAGGTTAATTGCATTCGCAGGTCCTGGAATGAACCTTTTGATTTGGATAGTTTCCGCAATTTTACTTAAAAAATTAAATAATTTGAATAGAACTCAAATGGCAGTATTACAAATGACTAAATTGATAAATATGATATTATTCTTCTTTAATATGATCCCTTTCGGTCCTTTTGATGGGGCCAAAGTATTGTTTGGATTACCTTCTTAGAATTATGCTTCAACTGCAGGAACAGGTTCTTGAATTGAATCTTGAATTGATTCTAAAACTTCAATTTCTTTTTTTAATTCTTTAATTATTTTCTTATTATCAACTTGTTTTAGAACTTTTTCACATAAGGGACATTTGAAATCGTTATCCATTGCATTAACAAAATTCAATCTTAAACATTTTTTTGGACAAGTGTAATATTCTCCATCTTCTTCTTTCTCTAATCTTTTTTTTAATAATTCTATCTCTTCTTTTTTTACACTTTTCATCAATACTTTTGCTTGAATTTCATTAAAAGTCCAATAATAAATGTACCAACCTTTTTGTTTATCTTTTTTTCTCATTGAAGTTACTAGATTGTACTTTTGAAGCCTATATAACATGTTTCTGACTTGATTAATCCTCATCTCCAGTTTTTCTGCTAATATAAATTCAGACACGTTTTCAGTGCCTTCTATAATTAATCTGACTAATTGTACTGTTTCTTTCCCAGTTAGTTTCCCCACCAGATTATCCACTTTTTCTAAATTTATTGCCATCTTTTATCTCTTAGAATTTTTTAGTTCGGACGGTTTAAAAAGCTTTTTATTTTAATCATTTTCTTAATTTTTCTAAAAGTTACTACTTTTGAATAACAGGCAATCTTTAAAAATATTTAAAATACTTTTTTGTTAGTTGGAGGTAAGATATAATGGGACTTTTCAAAAAGAAAAAAAAAGAAAATTTAAGCTTTGCTGGAACTATTCCGAAAGGTGAAAAAGGTATTCCTTCTCTTAAACTTCCCGAATTACCAAAATTACCTGAAGAAAAATTAGGATTTCCAAAATACAATGATGAAATTGGTGCAATAAAAAAAGAAGTAGAAAAATCACCCATACCAATTAGGAAAAAAGCGATAAGACCGATAAGTATTCCACAGATTAGTGAAACTCGTCAAATTGCTAAACCAATAAATGTTCCTAAACGAACTGTACCTAATGGTCAGAGTGGAAAACCTATTTTTGTTAAAATAGATTCATACAAAGAAGCTATCGAATCGATTGAAACAATTAAAGGATTATGTAAGGAAGCAGATTTAGTTTTAGCAGATTTAAGCAAAATAAGATCAGAAGAAGATAAAGAATTAGCAAAATGGCATAGCGATGTAGAGAAAATAAAAAACAAACTCTTAGTTGTTGATAAAAAATTATTTGAACTTTAAAATGCCGAAGAAAAAAGCTGTTGAAAAAAAAGAGGAAACTACATTTGTAAGAGTTGAAGCTCCATTAATCCTCAGAGAAGAAATTTTACATTCTGCAATTGATGCTACTAATATTTTAAAAAGTTATGAAAAATATGGTTTACTTAGAGATAAAAAAATAACTTTAATGAAAAGGATTAGGACTCTGATGAAAAAGATTGAAAAAGAATTCAAATTAATTAGAGAAAAACAATTACCTCAAATCGAAGAGATTGAGAAATCCATTGAGATGAATGGAAAAAAAGAAATAAAGAAAAAAAAGATTCACCAAATAAAAAAGACTCCAATTGAAAAAACTGCCCTAGATAAAGAGATAGAAGAAATAAGAGCTAAGCTTAACAGTCTCAGAATTTAGATAAATTTTTAAATTACTTTATTCTTTTTATTATATTATGAAATCCAACCAATTGAAAAAAAAATATATTGAATTTTTTAAATCTAAAAAACATAAAGAGATTGCTAATTTTTCCTTAATACCTCAAAATGATCCAACTGTATTATTTACTACTGCCGGCATGCATCCCTTAGTTCCATATTTACTCGGAGAGACCCATCCTGCCGGAAAAAAGTTAGTAAATATTCAAAGATGTTTAAGAACTGGAGATATCGAAGAAGTTGGAGATAATACGCATTTAACTTTTTTTGAAATGCTTGGAAACTGGAGTCTCGGAGAATATTGGAAAAAAGATGCAATAGATTATAGTTTTGAATTCCTTACCTCTAAAAAATGGTTAAACTTTCCAGTTGAAAAACTTGGAATTACAGCATTTGCAGGGGATAAAGATTCTCCAAAAGATGAAGATAGTGCAAATAGATGGTTAGAACTTGGAATTTCTAAAAAAAGAATAGTTTACCTTAATGAAAATTGGTGGGGGCCTGCTGGACAAACTGGTCCTTGTGGCCCTTGTACTGAAATGTTTTATTGGGCAGGAGATGGAAATGCACCTGAGAGATTTGATCCAACTGATAAATTCTGGATAGAAATCTGGAATGATGTTTTTATGCAATATAATAAAGATTCAAAGGGAAAATTCTCTGAGTTAAAACAAAAAAATGTTGATACTGGCATGGGAACTGAAAGAGTTATGACAATCCTTGAAGGGAAAAAATCAATTTATGAAACTAGTATTTTTATTCCAATCATTAATAAAATAAAAGACCTTGTAGGATTGAAAAAAATAAACGAAGTTGAAGAATTATCAATTAGAAAAGTTGCAGATCACGTCAGGGCCGCAACATTTTTAATAAATGATGGAATTGCTCCCTCTAATGTTGACCAAGGTTATGTACTTAGAAGATTGATTAGGTCTGCAATAAGGCATGCTAGAATTTTAGGAATTTCTAAAGAAAATGTATGTGGAGAAATTTCAAAAGAAATAATAAAAATTTATTCAAAAGAATATTCTAATTTAAAAGAGAAGAAAAAAATTATAATTGAAGAATTTAATAAAGAAGAAATTAAATTTGAACAAAGTTTAGAAAGGGGATTGAAGAAATTTAATGAGATGACAAAAAATAAGAAATTGTCTGGAAAAAATGCTTTCTTGTTGTTCCAATCATTTGGTTTTCCATTAGAAATGACAAGGGAATTGGCTGATGAACATAATGTAAAAATTGACATCTTGGGCTTTGATAAAGAGATGAAAAAACATCAAGGGTTGTCTCGAACTGCAACTAAAGGAAAATTCGGTTCTGGACTTGCAGATCAATCTGATGAAGTGAAAAAGTTACATACTGCTACTCATTTGTTACATAGTGCATTAAGGAAAATTTTGAATACTGATGTTGAACAGAGAGGCTCAAATATTACTGCAGAAAGATTAAGATTTGATTTTAATTTCGATAGAAAGATGACTGAAGAAGAAAAGAAAAAAGTTGAAGACTTGATGAATGAATGGATAAAAAAAGGAATTAAGATAAAAAAAGAAGAAATGAATATTTCCAAGGCCAAGAAAGAAGGGGCAGTAGGATTATTTGAATATTCTGGAGATGTTTCTGTCTATTCTATTGGAAAAGTTTCTAAAGAAATTTGCACTGGCCCACATGTAGATAATACCAATAAACTTGGCATATTTAAAATCAAAAAGGAACAATCTAGTTCTGCTGGTGTTCGAAGAATAAAGGCAATTCTTGAATAATTAATATTCTTTTAGTATTTTTTCTAAGTCCATAAAATCGTAAATTGTGTGTTTTGTTAAATCTATTACTTCTGGGATTTTTGGATCAAAAGCAATTGCGAGTCCTGATCTTTTAAAAACTTCTAAATCATTTTCATGATCTCCGATGTAACAAACATTCTCCATTTTAATATTATAATTTTTTATTAAATACTCTTCTAAAATTTCATGTTTCTTCCACATGTCCAAAACTTCTACTTCTCCAGTGAAATAATCATTTTCTATTTTTAATTTACAAGACAAAGCAAAATCCATATTTAATTCATCTTTTAATTCATCTGCAACCAAACTTACTCCGCCACTCAAAATCCCAGATAATTTGCCATGACCATTATTAAAAAATTCTTTTGCTCCATTACTATAAGGTATTGGACGTAAACCTTGTAAAATTTCTTTTGCATTTATTCCTTTCAAAAGCATTGCATCTGACTCTGCCCATTCTGACAATTTATCTTTTTCTTTGTAATATACTTCAAGATTCAGAAACCATTGATCTTTTCTCCAACCAGTTAATTGATTTCCGATAGCGTCCCAACTACTTTTATAATCACTATTCTCAAATTGTACTAATGTCCCATCCATGTCAGAAATTATTGCTTCAATTTCCATATTCCAACTCCAAACATTTGGTTTTTAGCATATCTACTCCCCTTAAAATATTTTCTAAGGATCTCATAGCAACTGCATCTACACTCTTATCTCTTTGAACTGTTTCAATCAAATTTTCATAACATGAAAGATTATCAAAACACTGGCTTCCTCCCCCTTCTAGCAGTAATGAAATCATATCCGGCACCAATAAATTTTCCCAAGACTCTTTTAATTTTGAGAAATTCTGATCTCCCTTAAATATGAATTTTGTTTTAAAATCCGAAGGTTCTAGATTAAGCCTTACAAAAGGAGTGATATATTCTTCGTTAATATAATTAGATATTGCAATCACTTGATTTAATCTATTTTGATTTTCTATTTCTGATAATACTGGAAACTCTCCAAGATAACACTTTCCTTCTTCTTCACAATATCCAAATGCCATAACTTTCTGTTTGCTTGAATATTCTGATTCCATTACATATAATCTAAATAACTCATATTCTACTTGATTATCGGAAGTTAATATCCTTTCAATAGTATCATGAAAAACTAAACCATAATCAACAAATTGAAAAGCTAGTTCTCCTGCTAGTTTTGGAGTTCCATTATCCGTTTGAAAAGATAATCTAAACCTGCTTTCTTGGTTCATATGTTTTGTTAATCTGGTTAAACTTAAAAGTTCTTCGAATTGTTTTTTCTTATTTAGTAAGTTTTATAAAACTATAATTGTTTCAAATCACTAAGGACCTATAGCCTAGTTTGGATAAGGCGTCAGCCTTCTAAGCTGAAGATCCAGGGTTCAAATCCCTGTGGGTCCGTTTATGCGCACGTAGCCAAGCGGCTAAGGCAAGAGGCTGCAACCCTCTGATCCCAGGTTCGAGTCCTGGCGTGCGCTTATAATGAATTAATATAGTCTCGTTTTAGTTTGAACCCGTTTTTCTTTGCTAATTTTGTTATTATTTTATCAAAACCAGATCCATATTGTGCTGCAACTTTCTTTCTATATGCGAATTCTTTTGGTAGTCCCAAATCTATTGCTATTTCCCTAAGAATTATTTTATCTCTTTCATTATTAAACTTCTTTTTAACTGGAAATGCCATTGCTTGCCTTATCACTTCTTCTTGTAACAGAGGAGAATTCAAGATTACTTCTTTTTTCTTTGCTATTATTATGTCTCTACTTATGTCTCTCTTCCAAGTAGTTCTTAGGCCTTGCCAACAGTCTTTAATGGGGTCTTTTGATTTTCTATATCTTTCATATCCAATAAACAATTCTTCTGCCCCTAGGCCCGAGAATAGGTTATCTTGATTGTCTACTTTTGCTAGATCTATTGCTGAATTGATAACTGATCCTATACTCAATTTTATTTGGTCTCTTTGTTTTAGAATTTTATATGTTTCTTTTAATGAATCTTCTACTTCATTCATTGAAAATATTCTTGATTTTAATTTAACCCCCAGGCAAGCAGCAATATCTTCTGCTGCCAAGACATCTTTTGAATTTTCTATTCCAACAGTATAACAAGTGAATTCTTTGTTTAATTTTTTTAGAATTAGTGCTATTAAAGTCGAATCAAGCCCTCCAGAAAATAAAACTGCATTATTCTCTTTTGATTGTTTTTTTATTGATTCTATTATTGCATTTTTAAGTTCTTCTTTAGAATAATTTATTGATTCTTTCTCTAGTTTTTCTATACTGGAAATCCAATTAGACTCAGGCATTAAATTCATAAAAATAAAAAGAAAATAGGGGATTAAAAAATTATCCCTTTAAGATTTTTCTAACAAAGTAGATTGCTACGATTACCAATACTAAATCTCCTAGAATCCAGAACACTGTTTTGAAAGCATCGCTTCCAAAAAATTCAGTTGATAAGAAAGTGTAACCAGTTACTTCCTCCCATCCATTCCCGCTATCTGATTCCTCATTAGTACCTTCATCTGCTGATTGATCTTCTCCATTATCTGAAGCTGCACAGTTTCCTACAACATTAAAATCTATAGTATTATAGCCAATTAAATCATCATCTTCAGTATATGCCCAGATTTTTGCAGTGTAATTCCCTTCTGTTGCATTTTCTGGAACTATTAGTAAAAATACTATGTCTTTCTCCCTATCATCATAATCATTATATTCTAGATCAAAAGCTACTGAACTTTCGGATATATTTAACTCGTTTACTGTTAACTTCATATATGAATCATCTAAATCATCCTTCCCTGTGTTTACTGATGTAAATTGAATTGTAGATGAACTACCACAATTAAGTATTGTTTGAAGCATTTCTATATTGATTATACTTATATCTTCATCTTCATCTTTTTCTACATCAACAAATTCTCTGAATAGGAAGTATACTTTTCCATTATAGCCATCATCATTATCTTCTGCCTCCCCAGTAAGTTTTAGAGTTACATCATATTTGATTGCATCTACATTATATGGAATTCCTACATCTTCAAAATCGAAATTTTCAGATTCTTTTTCTCCATCATCTAGATTGTTTATAGTTGTTTCTTCATCGATATCTTTTCCGTCATCTATATCTTTAACTGAAACTTTAAGTTTAACATCATCTAAATCAAATCCAATTATATTTTTAACATCTACATCTATATCAAAATTATCTCCAGGTTCTAATTCAGTATTTGGATTTAAATCTATATCAGTTATTTCATAAACCTCTGTTTCCACATCGAAATCAACTGGAATTGATTCTATCAATGTTTCTGATGCATTCTTAACTAATATCCTTCCTTCAAAATTATCTGCAACATATTGATAACGAGAATTTGGTTCAATTATCAAAGTTATATTTACTTCATCTCCTTCGTTCTCTAGGGTGTATGATTCTTGATCAAATGAAATCATACTTTCATCCATATAATCTTCATCAACTAAATCTTCAATTGAATAACCAAGAGATATAGTTTGTGAAAATTCTTCTTCACTTCTTAATGTTAAGGTTATATTTTTTTGCTCATCAAGTATTAAATCTCCCAAATTTGTAGATGAAATTACACTAACTCCTCCAAGAAATACATTATTAACTGTTATTGTAACTGTTGCTTCTTCTGAATCTAGTTCTCCATCGTTTACAATATAATTAAATAAATCTTCACCAATATAACCTGTTTCTGGAGTGTAAATTGCCATATTATTAATTATTTCAACTGATCCATGTGTAGCATTAGAAACTACTGAATATGTTAAATTATCTCCATCGGCATCTGTTGCGTTTAAAGTTATGTTTGCTACTATATTTTCATTTGTTTCAACTTCAACATCATCTGCAACTGGCCTGTTATTTAATTGAATTATTGTTGAAGTATTTGATTCATTCCCATAATATGAAACAGCAGTTGAAGTTATTGTTACATTTTCTGAAGATGGATTAATAACTATGTCTTTCAAGAATACAATATTTCCATTTCCTGCAGTTGATCCATCTGTCATGTTAAAAAACTCCAAGGGACCTATATCAATTCCTTCATCTGAAGAAGTTATATTTAAATAAGCTATTGAAAATCCAGTCGTATTAAATGGGTAACTCGTTGCATTTGTATTCGTTATATTTCCTACTAACCCCACTATTTGCTCTGACTCATTAAGGTATACAACTTCGATTATTGTTTCAAAACTGTTTGGTCCACCATATTCTCCACCTCCAAAATAAGTTGAAGAATTTCCAACTACTTGCCCAATAAATAAGTTTTCGATGTTTAAGCTACCACCATCTGATTCCAAAATCAAACTAGCCATATCTATTTCATCTGGATCTTGAGTTACTTCAAAAGTTATGTCTGTTAATTCATTTGTTGTTGGATTACTAAATTCTATATTTATTTCTGGACTAAAATCGTCTCCAGCATCATTTATTCCTAGAAATCCAAAGATACCTTCCATAAAACCAGCTTCTGCAACTGGAGCAACCATACTAAAAGATAAGAATAGTGCTAGGAAAATACTTGTTATTTTGTATGTTTTATTCATTTATTTAACCCCCTAGTTAAATTTTGATTATTTTCAAAATGTGTTATTATTCAAAAGTTGTAAAAACTTTAATAAAGGTTTCGATTTACGTAAAATTAGGTAGATCCATCATATTCTGGAGCTTTCAATTTCTTTTTTTTAGTTGGGCTTGGTGCCTTTGGTAAAAACTTTTCACGAACATGTGGACTTAGAACATGAATTAAGCCAATAACCGTTGCAAAACCAATTAAAAGTCCAATAAATGCTGCCAAAGTAATGTAATCAACTGGAATGTTTGTATAAACTAGAATTATTGCAGAAAAAGCTAAGAAATTAATTGGTAATTTTGAAGAGATTTGAAAGGCAATCTTCTTTGGTAATAAATGAAAAAAGTCTACGATCATTAAAATTATTCCAAATAATATTACTGTTGCAGTCACAGTTATTTTTGTAACATCAAAATACAATTCATTTGTATAAATATGGTTTGCAAGATATGCTGCAACGAATATTAATAATATAACATTACCAAATGCCGTATTCCAACCTAATTCTTCATCTTGATACCTGCCAAAATATAATTCCATCAAAAATAGTGTTAATAATAATGGAACTAATAGCCAAAGCATTTCTAGAGTTTTAATTGGTGAGTTGACTATCTCGATTATCCTTACCCATACTGATTGTAGCCAAGTTATTATAATTGGTAAATATGTGGCAATTATCTCTTGAACCATTTTTTAATCCTCTTTGATAATTTATATTTTGATTCTAAGTAAATAAAAAGATTTCCACACCCAAATCCAACTATTGCTCCAGCAATTACATCACTAAGATAATGAACGCCTAAATAAATCCTACTAAATGCAACTAATATTGCAATAAACAACCAAATCCATTTGAAAATTGGATATTCTTTGTTGAAAAAAGCTAGTGGTGCAAAAATGAAAGTTGTATGTCCGCTCGGAAATGAAAAGGTTGATGGAGCGGTTAAAGCATCAATTAATGGCCTTGGCCTAGCTATCAAATATTTTAATCCGAATGTTATGATTGCTACAGTTACAAAACTAGCAATTAAAGGAGTTAATAATCTCCTTTTATTCTTTGCAACAAAGAATAATAATGCTACTGCAAATACAATTAACTCCGCACTTAAAGTTTCTAAAGAAATCATAAAAATAGATAATTGTTCTGTTCTTAAGTTTAATATAAAATTTAAAATCTGGTTATCAAATAGAAAACTTACTATTAATGATAAAACTAATAATATATATCCCTTTTTCATAAATAAATATTATTTGGAGGATTTATAAATTTTGTTAGAAATTATTATAAATTTGAAACTATTGACAAGAGTATGAATTATGAACGAAAATTGGTAATTAGATTATTTTCAGCTTTGATTGCAATATTATTCTACAACTTCATTTTTTATGAAACTGTTAAACCATTGACTATTTTCGGAAGTTATTTTTTCCTTTCTCTTTTTGATACGGGGATAAGCTTAACAAAAAATGCAATAATTTCTGGTACTCATACTTTTGAGTTTATTCATGCCTGTATAGCTAGCTCTGCCTATTTCTTATTATTTATATTAATAATTGCAACAAAAGATATTAGATTTGTAAAAAGTATAAAAATGATGTTAGTGGGCACTTTGTTAATTCTTTTAATGAATATATTTAGAATTGATCTTTTAATCTTGGCTTCTTTAAAATTTGGAAAGGAATGGTTTGATGCAATTCATCTAGTTTTTTGGAAACTTCTTTCTACAATTTATGTTGCAGGAATTTGGATATTCTTAATTCTAAAGTTTAAAGTTAGAACTATCCCACTTTATAGTGATATAAAAGAATTAATCAAACATTTAAAACAAAGTAAGCCCAGAAGACATTAAAATTCCTGCAGTTATTATTCCTAGTATTATTGCTTTCAATGATTTCTTTCTATTTAACTTGAATAACCATGCTGCCAAGACTCCAGTATATGCGCCAGTAAATGGCAAAGGAATTGCTACTAAAAGGTATAATGCTGGGAACTCCCATTTTGTGCCTATATGTTTCTCTATTTTTCTTCTTGTTCTTTTTATTTGAAACTCAATCACTTTTCTATATACTTTGTATTTTGTTAAGTGATCATGTACAAATTCTAAGAATAAAAATAAGAATGGAACTATTACAATATTTGTACCAGTTGCTAACAAAAATGAAACAAATTGATTCATACCAATTAATTTTGAATATACTATTGCTCCCCTTAACTCTGAAACCGGAAGCATACTGAGAATTATTAGTTTAATTATGGACATCTTTTTCTTCTTCCATCTTTTGGAAGACAAGTAGATCTTCTGTAGTTAATTTTTTCTTTGTTTTAATCTTTTCTTCAACTTCTTCAGATTTCTTTTTTAATTCATCAGTCATCTTTTGTTTTTTTGCTTTTTGTTTTCCTACTTTTATTATTCCTAACTTCTCTTGAATTCCTTTTGATTCCATTAATTTTTCTTTTAAATCGTTATTAACTTTTGCAAACTCTTTCTTAGCATTTATGAATTTGCCGAATGATTCTTCTTGTTCTTTTTTTAATTTTGTAATTTTCTTAGTTAATTTCATAAATTCAGAATAACTATCTTTATTTTGAACAAATCCAGTTCTTAATTTATTGTGAAATCTTTGTGCTTTATCTTTTGCAATTGTGATTTGTTCAGAAATTCCTCTAATTGCATCTAAAACATCTTTTATTCCAGCAGTCTCAGCTAATGCTTTCTTAAGACTCTTTAATTGTTTCATTAATGTTTGTTCTTTATGAAAAGGTAAAACTTCTGTTTCAATTTTCTTTTCTATTTTTTCTATAGTATCCATAATTTGATCTGGATTACTTGCGATTTTTGTTTTTGCTAAAAATTCTTCTTTCTTTTTTGATAATTTTTTATAAGATTCAATTAAATCTTGAACTTCTTTGTTATATTTGTCTCTCTTTTCTTTTAATTCTTTAATTTCTGTAGAAACACTATCTTTTGATACTTTTAACTCTTTTATTTTTTTTATAAAATCGGCTATTTCTTTTTTTTGGTCTTCTTTTTTAGCGAACCACTTTTCCTTCTCAACGTTTAATTTGTTTAACTCTTTTCTAATCGTTGAAATCTCTGATTTTAGAGATTTCAACCTCTTGTGATTATCTTTCTTTCCTTCCATTTGCTTTGCGTCCCAACAATAAATAAAAAAGAAAAATTAGCCGAATAGTGAACCTAGTCCGGCAGCTGCTTCTTCTTTCTTCTTTTCTTCTTCTTCAGCTTTCTTTTCTTCTTCTACAGCATTGTCTGCTTTAGCTTCTCCACCTTCTGCTGCTGGTGCGGCTGCTGGTGTAACTGCTGCTTCTTTTATAGCTTCTTCGATGTTAACGCCATCAAGTGCTGCAATTAAAGCTTTTATCTTAACATCATCTACTGATGATCCTGCTGCTTCAAGAACTTTCTTTACTGAATCTTCAGTAATATCTTTTCCTGATTTGTGAAGTAATAGTGCTACGTAAATTAATTCCATGTTAGTTTCCTCCGCTTATTTCCTTATCCTTCATTTCATTAATGATTTCTTGTGCCTTTTTGGAATCTTCTTCCGAATATTCACCCTGGCCTTCGTCTTTTGAACCTGATTCTGATGATTCAGGTGAATTGTCAGTTACTTCTTTTGGAGCTTCCTCCGGTGCTTCTTGATTTTCTGACTGTGAATTGTCCTCTTTTTGGGGTTCTTCTTTTGAAACTTCTTCAGTAGCTTTTTCTTCTACTTTAGGTTTTTCCTTAGGGGCCTCTTCTTTAGGAGATCCAGATTCTATTTTTTCTAATAGTTTTTGAGAACTCTCAAGGGCTAGGCTATCTGATTCAGCTTTTCTCAATAATAATTCTATTACATCCTTTGATGGATATGTTGAAAATACTGCAAGATTTATTGCTTCATGTGCTGCTTGAGTTATTTGTTTTCTATATTCTCCTTCATCTACTGTTAATACTTCTCTCTCGAAGATTTCTCCGTCTTTATATATTCCCATCACATTTAGGCCAATTTCTATTGGTTCTATTTTAAATTTTGATAATAAGTCTGCTGCGCCTTGGTCAATTTCATCTCCAGGACTTAACAATAATTTATCTTCTTGAATTACTACTTTTCCACCTTCAATTGTAGCTTTAATTCCTGCTTTTCCAAGTTCTCCGATTATTGGTCCTGCTGCAAATGCAGTTGGTCCTGCAGGAATAACTATTGCTCTCGGAGTAATTTGTCCAACTTTTGCTGGAGCATTTGATTTGTTTTTATCTAATGATTTTGATATTTTGAATGGATCTTCTTCTGATAATAATAAAGCAGGCATGCAATTTTCTAACATTCCTTCAAATTCTTTTAATCCTTTCTTTTTTTCATCTGCTTTTTCTAATGCTCTTTTAATTATACTTTTCTTTGTTACCACAACTTTTAATTTATCTTTTAATTTGTGTTTTATTTTTTGAAATTGAGGAGAAGGTAAATTTGTTAAATCTATTAAACCTACTACTGAAGATTTTTCTAATAATGAAGTTATTGCTACTACTTCTTTCTTCTTTGCTTCAGATACATGAGCTTTTGGTTTACTCATCTTCTTTAGTCTCCTTTACTTCTTCAACTTTTTTTATCTTTTCAGCTTTTTTAGGAGTTTCCTTCTTAGAAACTTCTTCTTTCCTTTCCTTAATTGTTACAACAACTCCATTTTCAGTTAATTGAACTGATGGACTCATTGTTAATTTTAAAAATACTGATTTAATATTTTGTTCCTTTCTTGGGGCTGCACTAATAATTGCATTGTATACTGTAGAAATGTTGTTTGATATATCTTCATCACTCATTCCTTCTGAACCTACTGGAACTTTTATCACTATTTGGTCTTTAGTTACTGCCCTAACCTGATTACTTAATCTTTCTTTTAATGGTTCAAGATCTATTGTTGGTGGAACAACGCATCCAGCTTTTGGATTTGGCATTTTTCCTTTTTGACCCAAAACTTTACCGAATGTTGCAGCAACCTCCGGCATCAGATTTGCTTGAGCAACAAAATAATCATAATCTGCACCTAATTTTTTTAATTCTTTTTTATCTTTTTTATATTTCACAAAATCATCTTTCAATACTACTTTGTCGAATATTTTTGCTTTTGTGCTTAGTTCTTTATCTACTAATGCACAAATCTTAGGCCTTTTTGATTTTGGATTAATTAATTGTAAAAATAAATCTATTTTTCCATTTGGATTTTTAAAATCTAACTGTTTTAAATTTATACTTATATCAAATGTTTGATCAAATTTTCTTTTTTTAGAAATCTCTCTTACTTTTTTTACCGAATCTAATATTATTTTTCTATCCATTTAACTCCCTCCTACTGAACGTAGTAATATTGGGTACTATGATTGGTTTTTGGATTGTTTATAAAGTTTTTGGAATCCACTATATTCCAGTTCTAAGAAAATTTAATAAACTATAACTATTTGATAGACTTATGCCAATTTTACCATATCATCTTGCAGTTAATTATTTTGTTTATTTAGTTGCAGTCAAATTAAAATTTATAAAAAATGGAGATTATTCTCCCCTTTGGATGATGTTTGCATCTAATGCTATAGATATCGATCATTTGTTCAGACTTTTTTCTGGAGATTCATTGTTTTAACAAGAATATGGTTTGAATAAACTATTCCTTCACGGATGGTGGTCCATACTTCCCATAAGTATTCTTTCTATGATCAAAAAATATCAGTGGTTTGGTTTAGGGTGGGCATTACACATATTATTGGATGGATTAATGGTATTTTTTGGCTTATCTGCTTTCTTAATTCCCCTCTAAATTAACCGAAATATCGAATTTTTCTTAAATTGAAATATTTATAAGTTTATCTAAATTATTTTTTTATAAAATGGAAGATATACTTAGGAATGGAATGTATGATTTTTTTAGTAGATCGCTAAGATTCTTTTTTGAAACTGGATATAATGTTCAAACTGAAGGGTTGGAGAATATACTAACTGATACTGAAGGAGGAATTATTGTTTCTAACCATGATACGCCTAGAGATGACTGGATTTACAAAAAGGATTCAAAAGGTGAACCAATACTACACAAATATTCTGTTGATCAATTATTAATTGGAGCATACTTAAATCGGAATCAAAGATTCCATGCAATTGTATCCAAAAATTATTATAAAAATCCAATTAGAAAACCAATTTTAAATTTATTACAACAAATACCTGCTACAAAAAATGGATTAGTGGAAAAATCCAAAGAATATATAGACAAAAATGAATATGTTTTGATATTCCCAGAAGGTTCAAGTGGACAAAAGTCAAAAGTTAATCCGGAAGAAAAACTAAAAATATATTCTGGCCTGGGCAGGTTAGTTTTTGGTTTAGACAATCCTAAAATATTTCCTACTTATATACAAATGAATGGTAAAAAGGATTCTCCCTGGCCCAAGTTTGAAAGTGTAGAAGTTATTTTTGGCGAACCATTCCATTACATTCAAGAATTTGAAAAATTTCCAATAGATGAAAAAGGAAATATGAATTTTTGTAAAATATCTAGAGATATTATGGAAGAAAAAGTTTATTCACTTGAAAAGTTATAAAGGTTCTATTGAATAAGTTATTAATTTTTCAAAATCTATCTTTTGTTCTGAGAGTTTTTTGAAATTATATCCTTCTTTGTTAATTCCTTTTGTTAATGAAGATACCACAATCAAGATTTTCCCTCCCTTATTCAAATAATCTTTCGCTTTCTCTAAAAATCTATTTAATATCTCTGAACCCTCTAATCCTCCCGTAGTTGATAGTGCCGAATCTTCTGGTTCTAATGGTTCTTCTGGAAGATAAGGGGGATTAAAAATTATTAAATCAAATTTTCCAGAAACATTTGCAAATAAATCTGATTGAATTGTTTCTATTCCTTGTTTTCTTGTAAATTCTACACATTCTTTATTGATATCTATAGCTAGAACTTTCGCCCCAATTTTTTTAGCTGTTTCGGCTTGTATGCCGGATCCTGTCCCAATATCTAGAATCTTCATTCCTGACTTTGCAAACTTTTTAACTTGTTCTTGTAACAAATATGAATCTTCCGCTGGCTCGTATATCATTTTAGAATTATTTTATCTCTTTGAAATATTCTTCAACTCTTTCTATTATATTATTTAAATAAAAATTTTTAATTTGTTTTTCAAAAATTACTGACATTTTTTCAAACTCTGCAATTCTGTATTGATTTTTTATACTTTCTACAAGATAAAGATCTTTTAACCTTTTTATCTGTCTTCGTACATTTGATCCCGCAATTCCTTGTAAGGGCAATTTTTGTCTTTTTCTTGCAGCAATTACTTTATCTTTTATCTCTTCTGAATTCATTAATATTTTTCTATGCCTATTATTTAACAATACTTGAAATATATCTACCACTATATCCCTAGAATCTCCTGGTTGTAGTAATCCAACTGACAAACAAAGTTTTCTAGTTAACTCCCTCTTCGTCATAGAATGTGGTTTTTCATATCTCCTTAAAGTTATTTCCGACAGTGGAAAGTCTTTTGAAATCTTTTTGGGCATAAGTAAATTTACCTTAATAAGTTTATATAGTTTTTTATTTATCTATAATCAATACAATAAACCTTATATAGAATTTACTCATTTTATTTATTATGACAGAATTAATTGCTTGTTTATCGACTGGAAAAGGAACTTGGGCACAAATTACTGATTTGATAGAAAGTGAAGAATGGGAAAAAATATTTCTTATCACAAATGATTTTGGCAAGGAAAATTTCTCGGCCAAAGAAAATGTTGAATTGATGGTTGTTGATCAAAACATGGAAGTAGATGAATTAAGAGATAAAATAATAGAAGAACTTAAAGAAAAAGTAACTGGCACAGAAGTTGCAATCAATTTTATTTCTGGAACTGGCAAGGAACATATGGCATTATTTGCTGCAATTATGAAACTTGGAATAGGATTAAGAATTGTTACTTCAAATAATAGAACACTTAAAGAATTGTAATTTTAGAAAGTTTTATATCTCCATTTATTTTTCTTTCTAATATGGGTTTGTATGATAAAATTCTAAAAGAGGATGAAAGTTTAATTAAAGATGAAATTCCCTTAGACTATGATTATATTCCTAAACCTATAAAATATAGAGAGAACCAACAACAAGAAATAGCCTATGCAATTAAACCTCTTTTCAATGATAGGGATGGAGGAAATCTATTTATTCATGGTTCTCCTGGTGTCGGTAAAACTCTTGCAGTGAAATATTTATTTAGAGAAATAGAAGATGAGGCTGGAAATATAGTTCCAATTTACATAAACTGTTGGAAAAAAGATACTAGCCATAGAATTGTTTTAGAAATCTGTAAACAAATTGGGTATAAGTGGACCCACAATAAAGGCACAGATGAATTACTAAAAAGTGTAGTCGAAATTCTCAATAGAAAATCTGCAGTTATTTGTTTAGATGAAATAGATAAAGCAAAAGATACAGATGTTATTTACAACCTTTGTGAAGATTTGAATAAAAAAACAATAATTATGATTACAAATTATAAAGATTGGATTGCAGATCTTGATGATAGAATTAGATCCCGATTAGTTCCACAAACTTTGGAATTTCAACCTTACAGTTCTTCTGAAACCTCGGGCATCCTTGAAGAAAGAAGCAAATATGCTTTTGTTCAAAGAGTATTAGAGACTGAAGCATTTGATCTGATTGCGAAAAAAACATGGGAACTTAAAGACATCCGAAGCGGATTATTCTTATTAAAAAAATCAGCAGAGGTAGCAGAGAGAAAGGCATCTAGAAAAATTGGAATTGAACATGCAAAAAAAGCAATCAAAAATTTTAGTACTGATTTTAAAATAAAAAACATTGGAGACTTCGGAGAAGAAGAGAATAACTTAATTGAAATTATAAAAGAAAATTCTGGTAAAACTATAAAAGAATTATTTGAAATTTATTCTGAAAAGGGTGGAAGCAAATCTTATCGAACATTTTATCGTAAGATTGATGAATTGCTAGAAAATCATATGATTGAAGTAGAAGAAAATGAAGGGAAGGCCAGAATTATAAATTATGGCAAGAAACTAACTGATTTTTGATTGTCATTGTCATGTGCCTGCGAGTTCTATATAAATGAAGCAACTAATTATTTATAGGTGATGCTAAAATGATTAAAAAATCTAAATATGTTGGTTGGTCTGAATTTATGTCTATTGATAATGCGAGAAGTTATTGGAGATTTATTAGTAAATGTTCTAAAGAATCTGCCAATAATCACTGGTTAAAATCTAATTAATCAAAATTAGAAAACATTAAAAATGAGACTACATGAAGATGATGTATGAAATTACTAGCATTTACAGATCTTCATGGAAGTAAAAAATCTACAGATCTAATTATAAAAAAAGCGAAGAAGGAAAATCCTGATTTTCTAGTTTGTACTGGAGATATATCTAATTGGGGTAAAAATGTTAAAGACATTATTTCAAAATTTAAGGATCTTGAAATTCCATTATTAATTATCTCTGGAAACCATGAAGATGGAATTGCTCTTGAAGAAATAAGTAAAAAATTTAATTTTGTTATTTGTTTAGATGGTGGAAGTTATGAATTAGAAGATTATGTTTTCTTTGGATATGGGGGAGGAGCATTTTCTAAAAAAGATAAAGATTTTGAAAGAATCTCTAAAAAATTTGAAAAAGTTTTGAATAAAAAGAAAAAATTTATTTTATTGGTTCATGCACCACCATATGGAACAAAACTTGATGATTTGCCATTATTAGGCCATAGTGGGAATAACTCAATAAGAAAGTTTATAGAAAAAAATAATCCAAGCTTAGTTATCTGTGGTCATTTGCATGAAAACTTTAATGTTATTGATAAAATTAAGACCTCTGTTGTAGTTAATCCTGGACCAGATGGAAAGATGATAAAAATCTAAAATTCTAGTGGTTTAATTTTGAAATCTTTTTTTGTTATTAGTATTGCCCTGGAAGGTTTATGTTCATTTGAAATTTCCCAACCTAATAATCCTGCTAATTTTTCTGCAAACTCTACTGTGTCTTTATGAGTTGGTACGTTAAATTCATCCAATCTTTCCCTTGAAGATCCAATCCAAGAGTATCCTTTAACCTCTAAGAAATCAGGATTTGCCATTTTGATTAACCTGGCATAATCTTCTTCATTACACATATTTAGATTTTTTACGGCAGTTATTCTAATCACTTTTCTTGTATTTAATTTTGATAAAATCTCTAGTGATTGATTCATCCTTTCCCAGTAATCTTTTAAAATAGGATTGTCTATTTCTTTGTATAATTCTTTTGTTGGAGCATCTAATGATAAATATAGTTGAGTTGGTAATTCTTTTAATTTCTCTAAAGATTCGGGAAACATACCATTTGTAACTAAAAAAGATACACATTTTCTTTTTCTTAACTCTGAAATAAAACCATTTAACTTTGGATACATAGTTGGTTCGCCAGTTAAACTTATAGCAAAATATTTGGGGTGCTTTGCTTCTTCAAATTTTTTAGTATCAAAATTTTTATGTCCTCCGAAACCACTTAACAATAATCTCTGTTGTTCAAAACACCCGTCTACTATATCTGACGAATTATCAATGCCTGCCGCCATAGTTATGTCTGTTCCAGATTCTAAGGATCTCCAACAAAATTGACACCTATTTGGACAAGTCATCGAAGTAGTCATCTGAACACATTGGTGACTTTTTAGTCCATAAAATTTTTCTTTATAACAAGTTCCTTTTCCAATTAAGGCATTCTTAGTATATGTGCAAATTTTTACTGCGCTATGGTTCCCAACAAACCTATAGCCTTGTTTTTCCAATACTTTTTTCTGTATATCTTTATCCATTTAAAAAAAATCTCTCATAATTATTATATATTATTTTTTCTACTTCTTCCTCTTTTAACTCTTTTAATTTTGCAATTTTCTTTATTGTCTCTTTTATAAAAACTGGCTCATTTCTTTTTCCTTCAAAAGGAGATAAGAAAGGTGCATCTGTTTCTGTAAGAATTCTAGATAACTCTACTCTTTTTATTAATTTCTTGAAAGTTTTATTTTTTACAATTGAGGTTGGAATTGAAAACATATATCCATTCTTTTCTGCCCTTTTTGTTAATTCTTTATTTCCACTGAAACAATGCATCAGAACTTTTTTTGCTTTCTCTTCTTCTAAAATTGTAATTACATCTTCTTCTGCTTTTCTTGAATGAACTATTATCGGTATATCTAATTCATTTGATAATTTTATGAATTTTCTAAATGTTTCTTTCTGTTTTTCTTTTATATCTGTATGATAATAATCTATGCCTACTTCTCCAATTGCAATTGGCCTTGAGTTTCTTATGAATTCTATTTCTTCATCTATTTCTTTATTGGATAGTTCCAGTGCTTCAATTGGATAAATCCCTAGAGTTGCTTTAATTAATTCATGTTTCTTTGATAATTCTAAAACTCTCCTATTGCTTTTTGGATCTGTTCCATTAGATATGATTGCCCCAAAATTTTCTTTCTCACTCCTTTTTATGACTTCGTCTATATCTTTTTCAAAATCCTTATGATCCATATGTGCATGTACATCAACTAACATAAATTTGGAAAGAAAACTCTGTTTTTAATAGTTTTGTTCAGTTAAGAAAGGGTGCAGCGAAATATTTTAACAATGCCGGAATTAAGAAAAATAATAATGCCGCAAGCAATAATAAGCTTACTATGCTAAATATCAGTTTAGATTTCTTCTCGTCTTTTATTACAGTGGATAAAGCGATTGAAAACATCCTTCCTCCATCAACTATACCAATAGGTAAAAGATTAACCAATCCAACCATTAAATTTGTAATGAATAACCAATTTATTAATATGCTAAACCACATGAAAATATTAAATAATATTCTTCCGAAAGTATTTGAAATATTTTCACTCAATCCTATCTTCAAAGCTAATGAAAGACCCATATATCCTTTGTTTTCACCTTGAGGATGTTGTGCCAAGGTTAATGAATATGGATTGTTTTCAGTAGAAAGTGTGATTTTTTCATATGGGCCAGTTTGGTTTAATTTTGTTAATATTTCTTCAGTTGTTTTTACAGAGTCTCCATTGATTGAAATGATAATTTCTCCGACTTGCATTCCAGCTATTTCTGCTGGACCACCTTCGTCTATTCCAGCAATTATGACTCCTTTTTCTTCAGTCATTAAACCAGTTATTGGAGCCATTATTAATGCTAAAATTAAGAAAAATATTCCTGCAAATATGAAATTTGAAAATGCACCACCAGACATAACTGCCAGCTGTGCCTTCTTTGATTTTTTCTCCATCTGTTCTTCATCTGGTTCTACAAATGCAGCAGGGATAATTGGAAGAACTAATCCAAAAATTGCAAATCCTGAAGATTTTATTTTAATGTCATAAAGTCTTGCGAAAATTCCATGTGCAAATTCGTGAACAGTTGCTAACACGAATATAGCTATTATCCAATGTATAAATGATAAATGAGGTAAACCTGGAACGTCTGCGCCAGGTAAAAGAGGAGCAACCATCTGCGTTTTCTCAACAAAAAAATATTTGTAAACTGATAGTCCAAAAGAATATACTATGACCAACATACCCAAAAATCCAACTGAAATTGAAGTATATGTTAATTTATCTCTATGTTTTTTTAATCTTTTTGCAATAGAGTCCATTTTTTTTAGGCCCCATTCTGTTTTATACATTATTATATATAATAAAGGAAATAGAATTTTTTGAAGTTCTACTTTCTTCTTATTCATATAAAGTATAAAAAAAAGAATTATGCCAAAAATAACTAATAAAAAATAATCGATATTTGATGACAGGATTGCTAGAAAGTTCATCTTTTACTTGCCCTTTCTTTTTGTTCTAAAATTTTTACTTCCGCAGTTTTTACAGATTATCTTCCTAAGTAAAACTTTTTGCATTGATGCCTTTGTCTTAGTTTTACATTTTTTACAAATCATTACGTTCTTGAATAATCTTGCCGCTGCTTCTTCGAATTTTACCATTTTATTTCACTTGTTTTATTACTTTTTCACCCATTATTAACCAATACATTATTTGTTTTCCTTCTTCAATTTCATCTTTAAATTCTTCAGGAATTTTTAAATCAAAAGATTCGTAGGATTTAAGATCCATAACATTTGCTACGTCTCCTTGTACCGATAATACTTGAGCATTTTCTTTTTCTATGATTGGAACTTCTACTTTGTCTCCAGTTGGATAGATTTTAATTATTTTTTTCCCGTCAACTAGCCCAGAGGCAGAAATTCTTGCTTTTGCATGACCGTGTTTTCCAGTTCTAGAAATATCTATTGAAGATATCCTACATGCAATATCATTAAATATAACATAATTTCCTACTTTTAATGCACCAACATTTGTAACTTTCTTATCCATTATTGTGAAAGAAGGACTAGCGAGATTTATAAAATTTTTGTTTTATGAAACAATATTATTTAATGATAAAATTTAAAAACAATGCTGATTAGCTAATTTAAAATGAAACTCAAGAAAAAAGATTTTGTTAAAGTCGAATACACTGGAAAAATTAAATCTAATAATCAAATATTTGATTTAACTGACGATAAATTAGCTAAGAAAGAGGGAATATTTAATCCTCAAGCAAAATATGGACCAGTTACCATTTGTATTGGTGAAGGAAATCTTTTGAAAGGATTAGATAATGAATTAGTTGGAAAAGAAATTGGTAAGGATTATTCGATAGAATTAAATTTCGAATCTGCATTTGGACCAAAAAACCCAAAGTTGATAAAAATATTTTCAGTTAAACAATTCAAAAAACATAATCTTAACCCATATCCAGGATTAAAAATTAATATGGATGGAGCAGTAGGGTTAGTTAGAAGTATTAATTCTGGAAGAATTGTTGTTGATTTTAATCATCCCCTGTCAGGTAAGGACATTATTTATGACATAAAATTGGTTGAAAAAATCACAGATAAGAAAGAACAACTAAAATGCGCAGTTTCATTTAACTTATTTATGGATGAAAAAGATTATGAGACAAAAATTGATAAAAAAGTTCTTGAAATTATCTCAGATAAAGAAATTCCAGATATTCTTAAGACTCATTTTGAAAATAAAATAAAAGAATTATTTTCAGATATCGAGGCTATTAAGTTCTCTAGTGCCAAAAAAGAAGATAAAAAATAACCACTGGAGAATAATTAAATTTAAAAGCGAAAGTGTACTTCCCTTTTTAATAAACTGTGAGAGGGGAATACATTGGAAGAATCATTTGGACAAAACGTTGAATTAAGTGAAAAGGGAGCCGACAAATTTATCAGTATTGATGAAGAATTAGAAGATTTACTGACTAAACAAAAGGCTAAAATTAAAGTTATTGGTACTGGTGGTGCCGGAAATAATACTATAAACAGATTAACAGAGGTGGGTATCTCTGGTGCTGAATCTATTGCTATAAATACAGATGCACAAGATCTTCTTTATGCCAATGCAAATAAAAAAATATTAATTGGAAGAGATATAACTGGTGGCCTTGGTGCTGGTAGTATACCTCAAGTAGGAGAAGAAGCAGCAAAAGAAAGTGAACAAGAAATTAGAGAACTGCTTAAAGGAGCAGATATGATATTCATTACATGTGGCCTTGGTGGAGGTACTGGTACTGGTAGTGCACCAGTAATTGCAGACATTGCTAAAAAATTAGGAGTACTTACTGTTGGAATCGTAACATTACCTTTTGAAATGGAAGGACAAAGGAGATATGAAAATGCTATTTTTGGTTTGGAAAAACTTGAACAAATTGTTGATACTTTGATAGTTATTCCAAACGACAAATTATTAGAGTTAGCTCCAGATTTACCTCTTCAAACTGCATTTAAAGTTTCAGATGAAATTTTAGTTAATTCCGCTAAAGGAATTGCTGAATTAATTACAAAACCTGGACTTGTTAATCTTGATTTTGCTGATGTTAGAACTGTTATGGGAAAAGGAGGAGTTGCCATGATTGGTGTTGGTGAATCAGACACCGAAAATAGAGCTATTGAAGCTGTTGAAAAAGCTATCAATAACCCATTACTTGATGTGGATATAGCTGGTGCAAATGGTGCACTTATCAATATTCGAGGAGGAACAGATGTAACCCTTGATGAATGCAAAAAAGTTGTTGAAGCTGTTGCTGATAAACTTGATGAAGAAGATGCTAGAATCATCTGGGGAGCACAAAACTCAGAAGACCTTGAAAAAACTTTGAGCGTTATGTTGATTGTTACTGGAGTTAGAAGTCCTCAAATCTTTGGACCAATAAATGGCAGCAATAATGATCCAAAAAAACGAAAAGATATTGAAAATGAACTCGGAATCGAGTTCATCGATTAATTTTTTATCAAAAATTTTATATACTTCTTTTTTTATTTTCTTAATATAGTTAAGAAAAATAGTATAAGTCCAGTTGTTATTTTATTTACTGTGCTTTTAACTTTTTCATGGGTTGGAGTATTCTCATATACTCTTAATGGTAGTATTAATGGTGCAACAGTCCAAGAAGTGGAAGAATCTCCAAAATTTAATTTTTTATCAAAAATTAAAAATTCTAAAATGTTTGAAGATCAAACTACTCCATTAAAATTTCCAAATTATGCAAATAATTTCATGTATTTGTTAAGCTTAATGTCAATATTTGTAATGATTATAGGCCACTCTAACCAAAGAAAGATATAGAAACCTTTAAAAACTCATGAACTTCTTCAAAATTAATTCTTAATTATCAATCAAACTAAAATGGAAACCGAACAAAACGTTGGAAAAGTAAGTACATTACTTAGAATGAAGAGATTCTTTCTTCAATCTAAAAGAGTATATAAAATTACAAAAAAACCATCTAATGAAGAATACAAAATGGTAGTCAAAGTGACTGGAATCGGAATGTTAGTTATAGGAGCTATTGGATTTCTTATTCACTTCGTATGGAAATTGGTAGATTAAAATGGAAGAAGAAAATACAACAAGTTTAATTTTTGCGCTTAAAGCAACTGCAAATAGAGAAGATCAAGTTCTTGATTTTGTTACAGCTAATGTTCAAAAAAAAGGAATTAATGTTTATAGTTTAATAAGGCCCCATGGACTTAGGGGATATGTATTCATTGAAGCAGAATCATATCAGGTTGCTGAAGAAGCATACCAGGGTGTTCCTTATGCTAAAGGCCTACTAAGAAAACCTATTGATTATAAAGAGATAGAACACATGTTAGAACAAGCTAAAGCTCAAATTACTATAAAGATTGGAGATATTGTAGAAATAATTTCTGGACCTTTTAAGGGCGAACAAGCAAAAGTTAATAGAATTGATAAAACAAAAGAAGAGATTATTGTTGAACTTCTTGAAGCTGCAATACCAATTCCAATTACAGTTAATTTAGATTCAGTAAAGACTATTAGAAGAGAAGATGAAGAAGGAGGAGAAAATGAGTAAAGAAATAGTAGATATTATGGTTGAAGGTGGAAAGGCAAATCCTGGTCCGCAGATGGGTCAAGCATTTGGTCCCCTTGGAGTTAATATTCAAGAAATATTGGAAAAAATAAATGAAAAGACAAAAAATTTTGCAGGAATGAAAGTTCCAGTTACTGTATCTGTGGATACTGAAACAAAAGATTTTGAATTAGAAATAGGTACACCTCCTGTGTCTGAATTAATAAAAAAAGAACTTGTAATTCAAAAGGGTTCAGATAATTCAGTATATAATAAAGTTGGAAACTTGGCAATTGAACAAGTGATTAAAATAGCTGAAATGAAAAGCGATTCATTACTTGTTAATTCCTTGAAAGCAGGAGTTAAGACAGTTGTAGGTAGTTGTGTTCCAATGGGAGTTCTTGTTGAAGGAAAAAGCCCTCAAGATATTGAACTAAAAATAGATAATGGAGATTTTGATGAAGTTATTAAATCAGAAACTACTGAATTTAGTGATGAAAAAAAAGCATTGTTAAAATTACAATTAAATGAAGTTAAGGCTGCATTAGAAAAAGAAACAGCTAAACTAAAAAAGAAAGCTGAGGAAGAAGAAGCTACTGCAGAAGAGAAGAAAGACGAAGAAGGAGCAGAAGCAGACAAGAAAGAAGAAGAAAAAGATACTGAAGAAAAGAAAAAAGAGTAACTTCTTTTTTAAACAAAAGGTTTAAATAACGAAACCCCACCCTTATCAGCAATGGGACTATGGGGTAATTTGGATTAGCCTTCTGGCTTTGGGAGCCAGTGATCCCGGTTCAAATCCGGGTAGTCCCACTCTATAATAAAAAAATGGCAAACACAAAAAAGAAAGGCGGATCAGGAAAGAGATTTGGTCCAAGATATAGTAGTCAAATTAGGCAAAAAGTGTCTAAAATAGATAGTAAAGCAAAAAAATCTTATGAATGTCCTTTATGTCATAAGAAAAAAGTTAAAAAAGTTTCAATAGGGATATGGTATTGCCATAAATGTGATACTAAATTTGCAGGGAGGGCTTTTTCATTTAACGAATAAAAATGGTAGTTTACAAATGTTTTAATTGTGCGAAAGTTATCAAAGAAGATTATGTTAAAAGAAGAGTTAGATGCCCTTATTGTGGATCAAGAATTTTATATAAACCAAGAGTAGTTAATTCTAAGGTTAAGGCGGAATAAAATGGAAATGAATAAAAAAACACAAATGAATATTACTAAACTTCAGATGTTTGAACAAAAATTGCAATCAGTTCTTATGCAAAAACAAACTTTTCAAGGTCAATTACTTGAAGTTGAAAATGCTCTAGTAGAATTAAAAGGAGCAAAAACTGCATACAAAATTGTTGGAAATATTATGTTATCTTATTCTGAATCTGATTTAACAAAAGATCTTGAAGAGAAAAAGATTTCTCTTGAATCAAGATTGAAAAAATTGGAAGCAGAAGAGAAAAAAATAGCTGAAGATAGTTCTTCAATTCGAGAAGAATTGACAGAACAGATGAGTAAACAAAAAAATGAATGAATGCATGGCAGAGATAATTGAAAGATTAGATTCATTATCTCAAGAAGAATCAGTTCCAAAGAATATGAAGATTAAAATTAAATCTGCATGTGATGCCCTATCTTGTGATGATCCAAGTGTTGCAATAAAAATAAATAAATCCCTTCAAGAACTTGAAGATGTTTCTTTTGATGCAGATACTCCTTCAGATATTAAAACTGCCTTATGGTCTATAACTAGTGAATTAGAGTGCATTAAATAATAGAAATCTTTATATATATTCTCACATTACTCACTCTAAAGGAGCACATAAAATGGTAAAATTTTTGTCAAAATTTAAAGATAAGTTTAATGTTGATTTAGAAGGTAGTGATTTTCTTGAAGAATTTGCTGAAGATTATGTTGAATTAGATTCTGCAGCAGATACGCCAAAAGCAAAAATAATTGTTAGGCCTTTCGTAGTTGAAGACTTTGCAGACATAAAACCTGCACTTGATTCCTTGAGAGAAGGTTACACTATTGCTTTGATCAATATAAGGCCCTTAAAAAGTAAAGATGTTGTTGAGTTAAAAAGAGCTGTGAATAAGTTAAAGAAAACTTGTGATGCTATTGATGGAGATATCGCAGGGTTTGGGGAAGACTGGATTGTAGTAACGCCAGGATTTGCAAGCGTTCATAGAGAAAACAAACAAATCGATACTATAGATGAAGAGTAACTCTCTTCTTTTTTTATTTTATATTTATTATAATTCTTGAACTTAGATAAATTTATAAACACATTTCAAAATATTTTTTGTATGGCAGAATTAAAAAAACAACCATGTCCAATTTGTGGAAAGAATACTTTGACACTTAGTCAAAATGAATATGATATTCCTAATTTTGGAGAGGCATTTTTATTTTCAATGCATTGTGATAGTTGTAAGTATAATAAATCAGATATTGAACCAATAGAAGCTAAAGAACCAGCAAAATATACTTTCGAAGTTGAATCAATAGAAGATTTAAATGTTAAAATAGTTAAATCTGCTAGTGCTACTCTTAAAATACCAACATTTAGACTTAGTGTTGAACCCGGTTCTGATTCCGAAGGGTACATAAGTAATATTGAAGGAGTTCTTAACCGATTTGAAAAAATAGTTCAAGAACAAAGAGACCTTAGCGAGGATAAATCAATTAGAAAATCTGCAAAGAATTTATTGAAAAGAATGTGGAAAGCCAAAGAAGGAGATTTGCCATTCAAAATTATTGTTGAAGATCCGAGAGGTAATTCTGCAATTATATCTGATAAAGCAGTGATTACTAAACTTAAAAAATGAAAACAATATTTATAGATGCTAAATACAAAATTAATTCTTTAGATGATATCAGCCCTATAAAAATTAAAGAGAAAAGAATTGGAATTGTTGGAACTATCCAAACTGTTCATTTATTGAAACAGATGAGAGAATATCTTTCTTCAAGGGGCCATGAAGTTCAAATAGCTGGACAAGTTGTTGGATGCAATGTTAGTAAGGCTCTTTCTTTGAAAGTTGATGCATACCTTTTTGTTGGCAGTGGAATGTTTCATCCACTAGAGTTATTAGATAAAACAAGTGTTGAAAAATATTATCAATTTAACCCAATTTATGGAAATTTTAGTAAGATTAAAAAAGAAGATATAATCAAATTACAAAAGAAAAAACTGACCAAAATTGCTAAATTTCATTCAACTAAACGAATTGGAATTATTGTTACTACAAAACCAGGTCAAGAAAATTTAAAGGGCGCTATGGAATTTGCTAAAAAGAGTAATAAAGAAGTTTATTTATTCTTAGACAATTTAATTGATGTTTCTAAACTTGAAGATTTTTCAGATATTAAATATTGGGTTAATACTGCTTGTCCAAGACTTGAAGAAAATGGGATTATTTCCTTAAGGGATGTTTTATAATCAAAACTTATAAAAATACATAGATTTCTAAAACTGTATGAAATTTGAAGATAAAGTAATGGACTTAGCCAAAAGAAGAGGTTTTGTTTGGGGACCTAGTCCAAATATTTACAATGGTGGTTTGAAGGGATTTTATGATTGGGGACCATTAGGTAAATTATTAAAAAATAAAGTTGAAAATGTTTTGAGACAAGGTTTTACTGGTTTTGGATTCTGGGAAGTTGAATGTCCAACCATAATGCCTAAAAAAGTCTGGGAAGCTTCTGGACATCTAGAGGGATTTAGTGATCCAATCTCTAAATGTTTGAAATGCGATTCTTATTTTAGAGTAGATAATACCATCAATGAAAAATACCCAAATTTGGATGTAGAAGGTTTAAATAATGAAAAATTAAAAGAAATTTTAGATAAGAAAAAAATTAAATGCCCTTGCGGGGGAGATTTCGGAACTATTGAAAATTTTGATCTTATGATGAAAACAAAAATTGGTGTCGATCAGGAGGCTTATTTGAGACCAGAAACTGCAACTACTACTTATTTACTTTACCCAGAATATTTTAGATTCTTTAGAACTAAATTGCCATTTGGTGTTTTCCAGATTGGCAAAGTATATAGAAATGAGATTAGTCCAAGACAAAGTGTATTTAGAACCAGAGAGTTTACTCAGGCTGAAGCCCAGTTATTCATTTTGAAAGATCAAGAGAAAAAATATGAAAAAATTAATGACTATTCTG
>CAZTYO010000002.1:0-51592 GCA_964617925.1 Candidatus Woesearchaeota archaeon | reverse complement strand
TTGCGAAAAAAGTAGGTTGAGTAATACAAAAGTCCCGACAACGCAACAATGCACTATTTGGAAAAAGGTAAATTTTTATTATGCATAACTTTCCCTAATTTATGATCTTTGAAATCTTTATCTCCATGTTCTTTGGAATTTTTTTTGGGATCATAACTGGATTAATTCCAGGAGTACACATAAATTTAATCTCATTACTAGTTTTAGGAATTTCGGCAACAATACTAAAAATAACTTCTCCTTTAATTGTATCAATATTTATAATATCTATGGCAATAACTCATACTTTCTTAGACACAATACCTTCCATATTCTTAGGAGCGCCTGAATCAAGCACTGCATTATCTGTATTGCCTGGCCATAAATTATTGTTAGAGGGCAGAGGATATGAAGGAGTAATCTTGACTTTAATTGGAAGTTTATTTGCATTAATCTTAGCAGTATTACTTTCTCCCCTAATTGCAATAATTATTCAGAATACCTATCCATTTTTACAAAAAAATATGGCAATTATTTTAATTAGTGCATCATCATTATTGATAATAAAAGAAAAAGTTTCAAAAATGTGGGCATTTATTCTATTCTTATTGTCCGGAATTTTAGGAATTGGAGTACTGAATTTCCCTAATTTGAATAATCCCTTATTTCCTTTACTATCTGGATTATTTGGAACAAGTACATTAACAATAAGTTTATTTGAAAATGCAAAGATACCAATACAAAAAATAACATTTCCAAAAATAAAAAAAGATGAATTAATTAAAACAATGGGTTCATCTCTTTTTGCAGGAGGAATGTGTTCATTTTTACCAGGACTTGGACCTGCACAAGCAGCAATAATAGGTTCATCATTTTATAAAAACATTACCCAAAACAATTTCTTAATCTTAATTGGAAGTTTGAATACACTAAATATGGTTTTAAGTTTCTTAGCTATATTCACAATAGATAAAGCAAGAAATGGGGCAGTAATAGTTATTTCAAAAATAATGCCAAGACTAACAATAAATGAATTAATAATATTTTTTGGAGTGTCATTACTGGTTGGAGGAATAGCAACAATGTTAACAATAAAAATAACAAAAATCTTTTCAAATTTATTTTCAAGAATCAATTATAGAAAGGTAATTCTTTCAGTAATTATCTTAATTATAATTATGGTATTTATCCTTTCAAATCAATTTATTGGATTATTCATCCTACTAGTTTCGACATTTATCGGAATTCTTCCTGCAAAATTAGGAATAGGTAGGAATCATCTGATGGGGTGTTTATTGCTTCCAACTATTCTTTATTTTTTACTTTGATCTCCAAACCAATTATTCAAACCTTCTTGTTTCTCAGGATCTTTTCCAAAAACACTTTCAATTCTTTTCTTAGTTAATTCTAAAGTTTGTTGTAAATAAACTGGCAAATCATATTTTGTAGATAAATCCAAAGAAGGTACAAGATATTTTATAACAGAGCCTTCAGAGATTGTAAAAATTATTTTACCATTACATTTTAAACAAATTCCCTTCAAAGGAGGTCTACGATATTTCTCATTACAACCAACACACCTAAACTGTTGCATTGAAAATTTTCTTAAATTCCCCTTTATATCTCTAATAAAATGTCGTTCAATCACAAGTTGAGCTACAAAGGATTCATCAACTGCTCTCAATTTTTCAGCTATATCCATTTGTCCAAGAACTTTTTCTTTCATTGTAGGCAATGATTTATATGCACTATTTGTAACACCTCCATTAATAGAAGAAGTTTCATGAGTATACCAATACTTTTCAAATTGTTTTTCAGTTCCTAAATTATCATTCAATCGTTCAATCGGAACATCCCAAGGCATTTTATATTTCATACAAGCAGAATAAAAATTAAGAGGATATTCGGAAACAGTATCCATATCAAACACCATATCATCTACTTCTGTAGGTATAATTTTAGAAGTTAAAACTAGAGGAGCATCTTGCGTTGACCCTCTTCTATTGGGTAAAAAATGTTTTGAAAAATTAAGCAAACCATCCATTAAAAGCATAATGCCATTCTCATCTCCATCACAATCTCTCCTTTGTGCAGAATGCCAAAGGGGATGAGCATAACAACCTTGAGTTTTTGAAAAACCGATTATTCTCCCAATAATACCTGCGGAAGTATGGGGTGCCAAACTAAGAATAAGGTGCCCAACTAAATCTTTCCTAGATTTTAAATTATAAAATTTTTCAACACCATAAAATTTTTCTAACAAATCATCTACAAATTTTGTTACTCTATACAATATATGATCTGCTCCCTCTTCACTAGAACCATCACAAGAAGGTAAAACTACATCTTGAGGTTTTAATTCGATTACTTGGTTTTCATTAATTAATTCATTTCTATAAATATCTTTTTCATATCCCAATTCTTTTAATTTTTCAATACTTGTTCCAATTTCATTAGGTTTAAATTGGGTAAGGGGCAATTCAGTCATATCATAACGAATAGTTCCATCCTTATTGACATATACATTATGTATAGATCTTAAAACTCCTTTAACAAAATTTTCTGGAATATGATCACTATTCGAAGATTCTCTAATTCCTTTGATAAGTTTTGGCATAATTCCCAAATTTAATTTGGATTTAGCCAAATTATAATATCTCCTAACATCTATACTCCTCTTATTATAACCTGGCAAATCTTTTTTATGTGCCTTACAAAAATTAGTTTTATGAGTTCTATCGCATTCCCTACAATAGAATAATTCAACTGTTTTAGAATCACATTTTTCACAAACAGGATAAACAGACTCTTCATTACATTTTTCACAATTTCTTAACTGAAAAACTGAAGTAATTTTTCTAGACTCTACTGCAGATTCAAAACTTCTCAATCTTCCACCTTCTTCTGCAACTGGGAATAAAGAATGTGGACTCCCAGTTAATTTACGCATTTTTGCTTTCTCTGGCCTGCCCATCCTAGCACCAATAATTGTACCAGTTTTATCTCTAAGATTTACTTCACTAACTTTATTCAATACATCTAAAACTGTTCTTGTTTCATTAACCTTTTCTACAAGTAATTTTAAATTTAAATCAGATTCATTGAGACCTAAATTAATTAAAAGTGCACTGGCCCATTGCTCTTCTATAATGATATGTTCTTTAGTAACATATTTATGAGGGACTCCCAACATTTCTAAAATTCTTTTTGCTTGTAAAGGTTCAGAAATTTTAGTCATAGGCAAAACAATTTTTTGTTCATCTCTTTTTATAATTGCATGAGTCATCCAATCTAATAAGAATAAAAACTGCTTAGAATCTATATCTAACCAATGGTATGTATATTTAGGGTGGAAAGGAACATTTAATTTTTTTGAAATCTTGAGAGCATCTTTAACTTCAATTTTTGTTTTTATTGGATCTTCAAAAATCTTTTTAATTAATGGCAATTCAACACCAGATAATTTTGAAATAATTTCACTATTGCTCTCTTTATTTTTTATTTCTTTAATCCACCATTCTTCACAATATCCAGGTGGAACAAGAGGATGTGCACGATTAAAAAAATCCCCGTGACTAATCAAAATATCTCCAATAAATAAAATCTCTTCAACCTCTTCATATATTTCATCAATCTTTTCATGAGATTCGATATAAATTACTTCACCATTCTTTAATTTTACAATTGGCCCTTCAATATAATCACAAGAACTTAATGCAGTTCCTTTTCCTGGTCTTTCCATCTTTAATTGAGTTCCAACTCCAATAAACTTATTTAACAATTTCATAGTAGCAGGATGAATAGCTGCACAACTCAATCCAGTATTTCTTCCTCTTCCATATCTTAATCTAAAACCACCTTTAGAATTAGGATAAGTTAAAACAGGCCTACCTGCAACAATATCTTTAACAAAAGTATAATCTGCAGAGATTTTAGAATTATCTTCTTTCTTAGTTTCCTTACCTGCCTTGATTTTTTTTTGCAATTTAACAAAATCTTGCATAAATTCCCAATCTAACATATCAAAATCTTTCCCCCATTTAGCTAATTGTGCTGCAACTTTAGTTGCTTTTTGTGCAAGACATTCACCCATAACCAAGCAAAATCCTCCCCTCACCCGATTAGTTCCAATTCTATCTATGTCTTTATGATTAGAAACTTCAATTTCTTCAGTAGGATCTCCATCAATTTGAATAGGGAGATTAGTTACCATAAACTCAGTTTCTTCAGAAGAAGGAAAATATTGAAGATTGGTAACTCTCTCGTGATAATCTCTTAATTCAGTTGAAGTTCTTTTTACTTCTTTTTCAGTAGAATCATAAGCAGAATAACCCAATTGTTTTCTAACATAATCTGCAAGCAATACAAATACAGATGCAGCAGTTCCACCTGCGCTCCTAACAGGACCAGAAAAATATAAACAAAAATATTCCTTACCATTATCTTTTCTCTTTTTTAATTCTAATTTTGTAAAACCTTCAACAGGACTAGCTACTACGCCAACAGTTACATATGCAAAGCCTACTCTTATTCCTGTTTCAATGGCCTTTATTTTATCTTCAAATTTACAAAACTTTTCTTTAGCAACTTCCAAAGAAATTACAAATGCAACTCTCCAATCTAATTTACCAAATTCTTTTTCTAATTCTAATATTCTTTCAGGAATTCCGTTTCCTACAATTTCTGGAGCCAAGATGCCAATTAATTTTTCAACTCTTTCTGCCATGTTCTTTGCAACAGGAATTTCAACAAAATTTACAGGATCATAACCCTTAACTCTTGCACTTTCTGCTAAAGAATATGAATTCTTAATATATTTATCAATATAATTAAAATAATTTTTCATATCTTTGCTCATAACAATATCATTCACCAAATTTCATCACCTTTATCTCTCTTGTTTTCAAATTTACTAATTGTACTTTAGAAGGTTCGGGTTTATGTCCTACTTTTTCTTGGAAAGGAGTAGTAGATTGCCAACAACTTCCACAAAGAAGTGTAGTTTTACCCTGTTGATTTATAGCAGGTTTATGTACATGACCCATTAAAAAAAAATCTGGAACTTTATCAATGATTAGTGCATCTTCTTCAGGATTTGGAATTATGAGTGTGGACCCATGAGCCGGTGCAAGATGCCTTTTATCTAGCAAATATTTCATTGCTAAATCTGGAGAATCATATCCTCCATTATTCCTAATACTCTCCACATTATTAATATAATAATCAACACTATAACCATGATACATCAAAACATCAAAACCTTCAAAAGTTGAAGAAGAATGAATATTTAAAAAACAAGGATTAGTGACCATAATAACATTTGGTAACTCCCACAATTTTTTTGCAATTCCTTTATCTATTTCCGGTTGAGGTTCTGCTATTCTAACTGCATCGTGATTTCCAGGACAAATAATGATTTGAATATCTTTTCGTATTAAACTTATTAATTCTGCAAATTTATCATATTGTTGAAATATATCTGGAATGTTTAATTCTTTGTCTTGGTTAGGGTATATTCCCACTCCATCTACTAAGTCTCCCACAATAAATAAATATTTTAAACTTTTGGCAATATTTTTTTGATCATTGCTACCTACATTTCCATTTATCCATTCAATAAATTTCAAAAAATCAGATTCTAAAAAGAAATTTGAACCAACATGAACATCCGAAATAACTGCAAAATAAGATTCATCTTCTCCTTTTTTCAAGATAGTATTAACTGGAACACTTGGCAAATAAACATTTTCACCAAAAATCACATTATTTCCAGTAGATCCTTTAATTCCAATTACTGCATCGAGTGGAACTTCTTGTATTTGTTCAAATAATTCTTCTTTATTTTTAGTTATAATTATTTTTATGTATCCAGTAGAATCTTCCAATGTTAAAATTATGTTGTTATTTTTAGTTATTTCTTTTTTAAAAACAATCCCAATTATAGATACTTGTTCCCTATTTTGTTTATTATATATCCTATTTATAGAAATTGCACCTTGAAGATCAGGTTTATTTCTAAGAATATTTTTCATCAGTTCAAATCTATTTTTATAATGACCAGAAAAATCAGAAACTTGCTTTTTCTTATTATTTTCTTTAAATTCTCTCATTAATTTTACAGAAACTCTCTGATTCAAATTGGAAAGAAAAGAATCATTTTCTATTTCTTCTTCTTTTTTCAAATTATTTAAAAAATTTTTGTCAATAAAACAATCAAAAATTTGATTGTTTTCAATATATAATTTCAATTCATCCAATAAACCTCCAGAATCCTTTTTTATTTTATCTACAATCTCTGGACTCAATAAAATTTCCCTATCCAAAAAAAATTTAATAATCTCTAAATTCATATATTTAACCAATCTTCCAACATCTTCTTTATTTTAGGCACATCAGATTTCGGCAAATTCAAAAGAATTTCTTTTTTTCTTCCATATCTTCCTTTACTAATAACTTTCGATCTTATTATTCCTAACATAGAAAGTTCTTCTACTAAATCAGAAAGACGCCTATGCGTCAAAGGTTTTAACCCACATTTATAACATATTTCTTGATATGCGGGAGATACATCTCCAGTATAAAATTTTTCTTTTTTATCAAATAAATTAAATATTGATAATAAAGTTATTTGAGATTGTTTAGGTAATGTTCTAATTGCATCTATTACTATATCTTTATTCATTTTTTCTTCAGCTTCATCAATGTGAGATATAGTAATCTTTTGTGCTTCTTCTCTTTCAGCCATTTCCCCGGCTACTCTCAGAAGATCTAATGCCCTTCTTGCATCACCATGTTCTCTTGCAGCAAGGGCTGAACATTTTTCAAGAACTCCGCCCCCAAGTGAATTTTCCTTGAAAGCTACTTTTGATCGTTGTTCCAATATGTCTTTTAGTTGTATAGCATTATAAGGAGGAAAATTGAGTTCCTCTTCAGTTAAAGCAGATTTTATTCTAGGATCCAAATCATTAGCAAATCTCAAATCATTTGAAATACCCAAAAAACAAATTTGTGAATTTTTTAATTCTTGATTAATTCTAGTTAAAGTGTATAATATTTCATCTCCTTGTTTTTTAACAATTTGATCTATTTCGTCCAATGCAAAAATTATCAATCTTTCTTTTTCATCAACTTTATCAAACAACCTTCTATGTACTTCATTTTTTGGTAATCCTGTAGCTGGAACTGTTTCACCTAACCGTCTAGCAAGATGTGCAATTAATCTATATTCAGTATCAGCAACATTTTTTAATTTACAGTTAACATAAAGAATTTCTAAAGGAATATTTTTTAATTTTGCAACTTCTGTCAAACTATTAATAACATTTAATACAGAAAGAGTTTTACCAGTACCTGTTTTTCCATATAAAAACATATTAGAAGGTTTTTCTAATTTTAATGCAGGAGCCAAAATTCTAGAAATTTCATGAATTTGATCTTCTCTATGAGGTATATCTTCAGGAGTATAATTAATTTGTAATGCTCCTTTATCTAAAAATAACCTTTCTCTATCAAGATAAGATTCAAAAAAACTTTTTATATTATTTTCACCCATTTTAAAACAAATAGTTATTTAGTTTATTTAAGGATTATTATAATTCAACCATTAGTCCAAGACCTTTATTTCCGATGGAATATATTTTTTAAAAAATCTAGAAGTCAAAAAATAGACACCTTTATTTCCAATAGAAACTTTTGAATAGTAACAAATATTTTTTCTAAGATATATTATATATATTATATAATAAAAAATCTTAAATATATATATAAAAAAAATAAAAAAAATTCTATAAAATTTTAATAAATCAAATCTTCTACTCTACAAATTTAAAATTTATACAAATTTAAAATTTATTTAAAAAGAAAAATAACTTTCGTGTTATATTTCAAAATTTCATTTTTAAATAAAACAAATATCCAATAGAAATAGTACAGATAAAAAAATGACCTACAAAAACTCAAAACAAATAATTCCATTTGCAATAAAGGTCTGAGGGTCAAAATAATTAATTCAATAAATTTATATAGATATTAAATAAATATTAACCATGGATTTCATATATCTTATTATTGCATTTGGTGTATTAATATTTACATTTGAACTAACAAAACACCTTTTCTCGAAGACATTATTAAAATTAATAATGATAACTCTAATTATTTCTTCCTTATTTGTTTTCGTATTAGATAATATGTCAACAAAAGATGAAATAAAAACAAATAACAAATTAATAAGGACTAGTGCTGCAGTTGTAGCAACAATAAAAGATCAAGAATTATTTGAAGACATTTCAATAAAAAATTCATGGATCACAAAAAAAATAAGAAATATACTTAAGATTGATTCAGAAGAATGGTAATGTAGAAACTTTTATATAAGTAAGTATACTTATACTTTAAACCGGAGGGAATTATTATGTCCGAACAAGATAAAAAATATTCAAAACAAATTATTGGTAAAGTTATTGTAAGTAAAGCAGGTAAGAGATTTGGAGAAGTTGGAAATATAGTTTTTGAAACTAGAACTGGGGAACTAATACAACTTGTTTTAAGAAATCCTACTGGGTTTACTGAAGGGATGGATTTAGAAAGGGATAAAGATGGAAGTCTTTTAATACCTTACAGTGCTGTAATTGCAATTGGTGATTTTGTTGTTGTTGCAGAGGAAGATATAATATAATTAACTTTTTCTTTTTTTAATTATTATGGTATTAGAATATAAAACAACTAAAGAATTAAACATTCCAAAAAAATTAGTAGATCAAGTAATAGGTCAAGATAATTCTGTTGAATTAATAAAAAAAGTAGCAAAACAAAAAAGACATGTCCTATTAATTGGAGAACCTGGTACTGGTAAAAGCATGATTGGTCAAGCACTTGCAGATCTATTACCTGAAGAGGAAAAAGAAGATATAATCTCTATGCAGAACATAGAAGAAGAACATAATCCTTTAATAAAACAATTTTCAAAAGGAAAAGGAAAGGAATTTATAACAAAATTAAAATTTACTTCCCAAGGAAATTTTAAATGGCACTCATTATTTTTATTTCTTATAATTATAATTTCTTCTTTGATGCCATGGTGGATAAGAAAACAATATGGAGATATTATGGCTGCAGCCTCACTAATTAGTAGTGTGGTTTTTATTGTAGGGGCATTAATTTTCATAAATTTGGGAAAAAGAATGAAACTGAAAGATAATCCATTACCCAAATTAATTGTAGGATTTAATAATACGAAAAATTCACAATTTATTGATGCAACTGGAACCCATGCAGGAGCATTATTAGGTGATGTATTGCACGATCCTTTTCAAAGTGGAGGATTAGGAACTCCTCCTCATGAAAGAGTAGTTGCTGGAATGATTCATCACGCAAACAAAGGTGTTTTATTTATTGATGAAATATCTACATTAAGACCAGAAATGCAACAAGAATTATTAACAGCATTACAAGAAAAAAAATATCCTATAACTGGCCAATCAGAAAGGTCAGCAGGGGCAATGGTAAGGACAGAACCAGTTCCATGCGATTTTATATTAGTAGCAGCAGGAAATATTGAAACAATGGGACACATGCACCCAGCATTAAGATCAAGGATTAGAGGATATGGTTATGAAACATATATGAATCAAGACATGAGAGATTCAGAAGAGAATAGAAAAAGATTAGCATATTTTGTTGCACAAGAAGTTCATAAAGATAAAAAAATACCTCATTTTACTAAAGAAGCAGTAAATAAAATAATAGAAGAATCAAAAATAATGTCAGGGAAGGCAAATAGATTATCTATAAGATTAAGAGAATTAGGTGGTTTGATTAGGGCAGCAGGAGACATAGCACTAGATAAAAAGTCAGATTATGTAAAACCAAATCATATAACCTTGGCAAAAAAATATGCAAGAACGTTGGAAAAACAAATTTCTGATAGGTATGTTAAAGAAAAAAAAGAATATGAAGTAATAATGACTAAAGGAACAGAAGTAGGAAGAGTAAATGGGTTAGCAGTAATGGGTTCAACTGATTCTTTTTCTGGAATAGTTTTACCAATTGAATCGGAAGTAACTCCTGGAGGAAAAAAGGCAGAATTCATAGCCACTGGAAATCTTGGAGAAATAGCAAAAGAAGCAATAAAAAATGTTTCTGCAATAATAATGAAACAATTTGGAGAAGACATAAAAGAAAAATATGATGTTTATGTTCAGTTTTTACAAACTCATGAAGGAGTTGAAGGAGATTCTGCATCAATTGCAGTTGCAACAGCAATTATTTCTGCATTGAAAGACATTCCAATAAGACAAGATACAGCAATGACGGGTTCTTTATCAGTAAGAGGAGATGTTTTGGCAATAGGGGGAGTAAATTCTAAGGTAGAAGCAGCAATAAATGCAGGGATTAAAAGAATAATTATTCCAAAGGCAAATGAGAAAGATATATTAATGAAAAAAACAAAATTAAAAGATGTAAAGATAATTCCTGTTGAAAATATAAAAGAAGTATTAAAAGAGGCTTTAGATTGGAAAGGAAAAACAAAAATATTGAAAAAGTTAAAATAAGAAATGCAATCATAAAAGATCTTTTTAAAATTAATGAGATTTACATTGAAGGCACAATTGACGAATTAAAATTAAAATTTCCAAAGGCAACTAAATTAAGTTTAATAAGAAAATTAAATAAATCTGAAGAAGATAGAATGTCTGGTTGGAAAAAAGAAATAAAATCCTTAAATAATTTATGGATAGTTGCAGAAATTGAAAAAGAGGTTATAGCATTTGCAAGTGCAGAAGTAAAAGATAAACAAGCAACATTAAACTTTTTATATGTTAGCAAAAAATTTAGAAGGTTAGGAATAGGAAAAAAATTAACAAAGAAAAGAATTAGTTGGTGTAGAAAACAAAAAGCAAAATCTATAACTGTTGGATTATTTATAAAAAATAACAAATCAAAAAATAATTTAAAAAAATTCGGATTTAAACCAGTTGCAATAAGAATGCAAAAAACGTTAAAATGAACCCAGAAAAAGAAATTAAAAAATTATTATTAAAAGAATTTAATATAAAAGATGTACAATTGAGTGTTCCCCCAAATCCAAAAATGGGCGATTATTCCTTTCCTTGTTTTTCTTTGTCAAAGAAACTAAAAAAAACCCCAAATGAGATAGCTATAGAGTTTCAAAATAAATTAAAAGTTACAAAAAACATAAAACAAATCAAAGCAATGGGCCCATACCTTAATTTTTATGTAAACAATTCTATATTGTCTGAGAAAGTATTAAAAGAAATACATAAACAAAAGAAAAATTATGGTAGCTCTAATTCTGGAAAAGGAAAAAAGGCATTAATTGAACATACTAGTATAAATCCAAATGCATCTCCTCATGTTGGAAGGGCGAGAAATGCTATAATTGGAGATAGCATAACTAGGATATTAAGGTTTGAAGGATATAAAACAAATGCCCATTATTATGTGAATGATGTAGGAAAACAAATTTCCATGTTATCTATTGCTTCAAGAGGGAAAAAAATAACATTTGAAAATTTATTAGATTTATATGTGGGGTTTAATAATAAATTAAAAGATAATCCTGAATTAGAAAAAGAAATTTTTGCTAATTTAGAAAAATTAGAAAGGGGAGACAAAAAAATAAAGAAAGAATTTAAACAAATCGTAGATGTATGTATAAAAGGGCAATCCAAACTTTTTTCAGAACTAGGAATAAATTATGATTCATTTGATTACGAGTCTAAATATCTCTGGAATAATAAAACAAAAGATATACTACATAAATTAAAGAAAACGAAAAAATTATTTACAGATGAATACAAAAGACAAGTTTTAGATCTAAAAGGATACAACCTACCTATGAAAGTACCAGTATATGTTTTGACTAGGGGAAATGGAACTTCACTATATTCACTAAGAGATATAGCATATTCTATAGATAAATTAAAAGAAACAAAAGAAAATAATTTCATAGTATTAGGAGAAGATCATAAATTATATCTTAATCAAATGAATACTACTCTTTCATTATTAAACAAACCTCTTCTAAGGCCAATTTATTATTCTTTTGTATTGTTAAAAGATAATGAGGATATTGGAAAGATGGCAACAAGAAAAGGAACAGTAGTACTATTATCTGATTTAATGAAAGAAGCAAAAGAAAAGGCAATGAGCGCAATAAAAGAAAAAAGGGGAGATAAGTACTCAAAGAAAAAAATAGAACAGTTATCAAAAGATATAGCATATGGGGCAATAAAATTTTCAATGCTCAAAGTTTCGAATGAGAAGAATGTAATATTTGATTGGAATTCGGCACTAAGTTTTGAAGGAGGATCTGCACCATATTTACAATATACTCATGCAAGAGCGAACAGCATATTAAGAAAAGCAAAAAAAAGAATCAATATAAGGGAGATATCATTCGAATTTGGAAATGAAGAAGAAATCAAATTAATAAAAACATTAAAACAATTTAAAGAAATAGTAAAGAAATCAATAGATGAACAAAAACCAAATTATATTGCAAATTATTTAATTTTGATGTCTCAAGAATTTAATGAATTTTATCACAAACATCAAGTCATAGTAAAAGATAAAAAAATAATAGAACAAAGACTAATCTTGGTTGAGTCAGCAAGGCAAGTATTAGAAAATGGATTGAATTTACTTGGAATAAGTGCCCCTAAAGAGATGTAGAAACTTTTATAAAATAACTTTGAATCTCTTTTATAGGTGAATGATATGCCAATTATAGGATTTAATTTCGATAGGATAATAGTAGAAAGATTAGACAAGATAAAAAAAGGTATGAAAGTAAAAAACAACCTTTTAATAAAAGACCTAACACCTGAAGAATTAGGAGTTGGAGAATCAAATAAAGTTGTAAAATTAGATTTTGATTTTTCAGTAAATTATGAACCAGGCGTTGGAAATATCTCATTACAGGGACATTTACTTTTTATGGAAAATCCAAAAAAAATAGATGACCTAATAAATTCTTGGAATAAAGATAAAAAATTACCAAAGGATTTATCTCCAATGTTATTGAATACAATACTAGCAAGGTGTAATATAAAAGCTTTAGCAATGAGTCAAGAAGTGAACCTTCCTCCTCATATGAGGCTTCCATTAATAAAGCCAGAAACTAGTAAATAATTTTAAAGAAAATCTCCAAGATTTTTTCTTTCTTTTTCTTTCTTTTCAGCTTCTTCCCAGTCACATTTTTCCTTTTCCATAATGCTGAGAATTTTAAGTTCCTTATTCATACAAATTATTTAATTAATCTATTTATATATATTATTTAGATTTATAACTTCTTTTTATTTATGGATTTTAGTACCTATATTTTATAGTCCGATACTACATTTAAGTTAACAACAAAGATTGTCAAAATAAGTTATAACTAATCAATAAATTTATATATTTTAATTAAAGATATCCTCTATGTTTGAAATATTGATATCGGAAACATTTTTATTAATTTTATTATTTGCATGGGTTTTGGCATGGAAAAGCATTTCTTTATGGATCTCTGCAAGGAATAAGCAGACAGTATGGTTCATTATTTTATTATTAGTTAGTTCAATTTCCATTCTTGAAATAAGCTATTTAATCTTTTTTCAGAATAAAAAAGAAAAATATAAAGATTTTTAAATAATAGAAATAATTTAAAATTGGAGGTGTCAATAATGCCAAAAAAGAAAGTTAATGTAGGGTATGCTAAATTCCTAATATTTGTGGGGGGATTAATTTCTTTACTATTTGCTTATTTGCTGTGGTATGAAACATTATCTTTAGAACAAGTTTTTGCAATCTTATTTTTCATTGCAGGAATAGGTAAAGTTTTATTCAGTTTGATTAGCAAATAGTTAAATTTATATTAAATCGGTTAACCGGATAAGTAGATGGAGTAATAAATGCCGCGGATAAACAATAAAAATAGACAAAAAATAAAAGAACAAATTCTTCAAATATTGTTCGATAATAATTTAAAACCTTTATTTACTGCGAATATTGCTGAAGAAATAATAAGGGATGAAGAATTTGTTTTGGATCTATTAAATGAATTAACAAAAGAAGGTTTTCTAAGGCAAATAAGTAAAAATGTCGACGGTAAAGAGTATTTATCGAGAAGAAAATGGACATTAAAATCCAAAGTATATAGTCAATATAAACAACTATCGGGTTACTAATTCTTTATTTTTTTTATTTTAATCACTCATTATTCTCATAATCTGCTTATTCAATCACTCATTAAGCACACAAACAATTATAAAATCATGGTGATTCTCACTTTTACATGAAAGAAACTACTATAAAAAACTCATTTTCTAAAGTAAAGGAAGATATTGATAATTTAACTGAGAAAATAGATAGAATAAGTACTATTTTAGAAAAATTAACACAAAATAATAAAATATTGCCTAAAACTGATCAAAATATTCCTAAACTTATAAATAATGAAGGTTTTGAGGCCAAAATATTTAAAAAAAATGTAATTTCCACTGGAAATGAAGGGGTTCAATCAATCAATCAATCAACAGACAATCAATCATTAAGCAATCATTCACTGAATATTCAATCATTACAGAAAGAAATCGAAAATCGTTTTAAAAAACTATCAAATCAAGAATTTTTAGTGTTTTTAACTATCTTTCAGTTAGAAGAAGACTTACAATCTGGAGTAACTTATGATCTTTTGTCGTCGAAATTAAGTCTTTCTGCAGGGTGTATTAGGGGATATGTTAGTGGAATAATAAAAAAAGGATTGCCTTTAGAAAAAAGAAAAATAAATAATAGGACTATCACTTTACACATAAAAACAGAATTTAGGGAACTAAAATTAAAAGAAATGCTCACTTCTATGTATTATTTTAATGATCCAAATCAAAAAAAGTTACTTTCTTGATTATTTTAGTCTCACTTTCCATTATTTTCTTCAAATTATATAAAATACAATGATTTGTTTATTTTTTTGATCTCACTATTCATATTTTAGAAATAATTTTTATTTTTCGTTCAAAATTGTCTGTTTTATATCTTCATCTAGCATAAACATTTTTCTTCTATTTTTTACGCTCACCTTTTCTTTAATTTTAAATCCTGCTCTTTTTATGTCATTTATATGCCTTCTAACAGTTACTACATTTATTTTTAATTTATTCGAAATGTCTTCATAACTAAGTGGTCCACCCGAATAAATTAGTATTCCTACTACTTGTTTTTGTGCAGGAGTGAGATCATCTATCTTTTGAACGTTCATGATTGGTTGAATTGAACGATTGAACGATTGAACATGTTCATTTTCTGAATGGCCGGTTTGGTTTTTATTCTCGTTAGAGTTAATAATATATTGTTCAATCGATCTTAGCCTTTCTTCAAAATTTATAAATTTTTTATGTTGTTCATCTTTATAATTATCAAAATGTCTAATCCATTCTCCAACCTGGTCTATATCTTCCTTTACTTTAGAAAATGAACTTTCAAGGATGGTATGTACTTCTGAGATTCTTTCTTCAATAAAAGAATCCTTTCTAAATATTTTCCAAACCATGACATATATTAAATCAACTCCTTATTAAACCTTTTGATTAATCATTTAATATTTGAATGTTCAATTGACTGTTCATATTCATTCAAAAAACTGTAATTTGATTTTTTCTTAATTAAATTATTCTTTTTATTTATATCAAAAAGATATATAGGAATCTTTATATATTCATTTTTTCAATTTATTCAAATAAATTTAAGGGAGGTAAACATGTCAACAAAAAAGAGGAAAAGTTCTAAACAAAAAGAAAAAGTGTGTCAATGTAATTTTTGCCATTCAGCTCCAATAAATTTGATCTTGTATTTAATTGGAATAATTATAATAATATATTCGCTTTGGTTCCATAAATTACAATGGTTGTTGGTTGGGTTAATTCCCTTATTGGTTGGACACTATTATCAATATAAAAAATGGTAAAAGCAAAATTAATAGATTGGAAATGGATAAAAAAGAATTTTTGGAATGTAGTTTTAGTAATGATTTTATGGCAATTAGTAGTCTTTGTGATATTTTCTTTGCTTAGTTTAGCTATTCCAATTCCTGGAATTTAATGAATTATTTTACTAGGAGACCAGAGAGGAAATACTGCTTAAATGTAGGATTTAATTAATCTCCTTAATGGAATAATTATTAACAATATTTTAGAATTTTTTTTATTTTTATCGATTTTTTTATAATTGCGCTATACTTTTTCAAAATAAATCACAAATGAGATAAAAAAATTAAATAATTTTTTAGATTACCAAAAATAAGGCCAATTAATGATTATAAAAAATTTGGACCATATACTTTTATCTCAAAAGAGAAAAAGAGCGTAATGAGTATTTATTTTTGTTCAGAAAGCAAGATAAATTAAAAATTTATAGAAAATAGTTATTTTTAACATTTTTTTATAAAAACGCAACGTTTCTCCTACTTCTGTGGCGAAAAAAGACCCTAAACACAAGGTTTAAAAAGAAAAATTGCGTTTTTCGGGATATGGAAAAGAGCGATTTTAATAAAAATTCTAAAAAAAAGAAAAAATATAATGTTTATTATTTATCTATGGAAGATATGAATAAAATAATTAGTTCTGCAAAAAATTTGAGAAATTCTGTGGTGTTAAAAATTCTTGCAAGGACAGGGATGAGAAGATTTGAGTTGTGTAATTTGCGTGTTCGAGATATAGATTTTACAAAAAAAAGAATATTTATTCCAAAAGCAAAAGGAAATAAACCTAGAACTGTGCCAATCGATCAAGACACTCTCCAATCTATCAAATTTTACTTAAATTCAAGACAATATGGTAAATTAATTCAAAGTAATAAAAAAGAAAGAGACGGCATAGATGAGAGTAGGATAAATTCCATAATGAGAACAACTGCCCAAAAAGCAGAAATAAATCATCCGGATCCAACAAAAAAGCATATGAATCCACATATATTCAGACATAGTTTCATAAGGCACTTGATAAAACAAGGAGTTCCACCTAATTATGTTCAACAGATCGCAGGACACTCAGATATCAGAATTACTCTTCAGATGTATGGTATTCCTGGGCTAAATGATGTTCAAGAGAAGTATGACCAAATTTCAAATTCTTTTTTTAGTGAATAAAACTTCTAAGGAATACTTAAAAGTTTTAAGACTTAGAATAATTAAGCAAATCTATAAAGTTTTATTTCAAAAAATAATTAAAAAGTTTAAGTATTGATTAAAAGAAAAAAAATGGATACCCTCGACGCTGAATTCCAAAGATTTATATAGTAGTAATGTCAATTTTGAGTATCATTTTCAAAAGGAGGTGCAAAATGGGAAAGATCATAGCAAAAGATGTGATTGAAAGAAAACCTGGTTTCCTGTATTATGTTGATGGGAAAGGTAATGTTTGTGAGGCTAAAATGGCAAGAGGTGGCAAGAAAAAAAAGAAGAAAGTCACTAAGAAAAAACCTGCTGCTAAGAAAAAACCAGCTAAAAAAAGGAAGAAATAAATTCTTCTTTTTTTTCTTTATTTTTTAAAAAAATTAGTTAATTCTTTGTTTATTTTCTTTGGAAGTGAGTGCATTTTTCTCCAACCTATCAACTCTAACTTAGATTTATTGCCACAACTAGGACATTTTGTGGGGTAATCTTGTCCAGAGATATTAGACATCCATTCCCAATTACAAGAGTGGCAAGACATTATATATCTCACTTTATCTTTTTGATGAATCTCAGTAGGCAGGCTTGATTTTTTTGTAAATTTAATGTTAATTGTTAAGAATGTGGCCAATAAGGTAGCTATACTGACAGATAACAAAAAAAGATCAGAAATGATATTTTTAAGCAAAAGTGAGAGATAAATTATAAAAATAATTGAAAAATATTTTAATAGTAAAAAAGAGAAATGTTTTTTAATTAAGAATTTCATATAATTGAGAGTGTAAGAAAATATATAAAATTACCTTTTTATCCAAGGTAACTCATATCTTTCTTTTCTTTCAATGTTGTCGTTGTTTTTGTATTTTTTAGTATTGATTTTATCTTCAATTCTACTTCTTCAGCTTGTTTTAGTAATGGTTCGTAGTTTACTTTGAGTCCTAAGTACTTATCTATTGCTTCTACTACATTTGCTGCAGCCCTACTGTCAGGTAGTTTACTCTTTGTTTCTGCAAATATACAAGAGAGAGGAGTTTTTATTCTAAGTAATAGTGCGGCAGTTAATCCCATTATTATTCCCTCTTCTAATGCAGGTATCTTTAATGATTCAAATCTTTTCTTATTTTTTGTGCTATAATAATACACTCCTGCCTTTGCTTTTCCCCCAATTAATCCAACTCCTTCTATGCTAATTATTTCCTTGGCAGATAGTTTTTTTGCTAAAAGTGAGAGTGCCCGAGTAAGTTTCCATTCTATCTTTTTTGCTTCAGTAATAACATGTACTATTACCAGATTATATTTTTTTGAATAAAATAATCCAATGGGGTCAACAACTTCTCTTTCATGAACTGCAACCATGGGTTCCATCTCGTTTAACCAGATGGACCCTATCTTTGTTGCATCTAAGTGATCTATTAAAAACTCTGTAGTTATTGTGCCTACTAATCCAAATCCTGGGAAACCCTCGACAATCGTAACATCTTTCGGCTTCTTTTTTAATTCGATTTCCATTTCAATTCAAAACTAGTATTCTGAATTTATATAATTTTCTATGTCTGTAATAAGAAATTATATAAACAAGAAATTTAATAATTAATCATGGTTGATATCAAACTTCTCAATTTTATCAAAGATGGATTAAATAAGGGATATTCTCAAATTGAATTAAGAGGAATATTAAAAACTAATAATTGGACAGATGGTGAAATTGAAGAAGCTATATCCTCTTTAAAAAAATCAACAAGCTCAGAATCAAAACCTTTACCTATTCAAAAAAAAGGAAGGGGCAACCCGCTTACAAAATTTATAAAATCTTCTCTGATGAAGGGTGCAAGAGAGCATGAAATAAGATTAGCACTTTTGTCAAAAGGTTGGCCAGCCGAAAAAATTAATATGGCGTTTAGCAAAGTAAAACAGAATAAACCGGTTAACCGAATATCTGAAAAAAGTCACGAATATGTAGGATATGGGGCAAAGAAAGAAGAAATACAAAAACAAAGGCCAGAGAAAGAAAAAAGATTACCTAATATAGATGGCAGAAAGATTTTGATATATTTCTTAAGTTTTATGTTAGTTTCATTAGTAATTGTTGGAACATTTATGGTATTTTATTTTATGCACGGAATAAATAACTCAGAAATTAATTGTCAATCTGGATTGTGTACTGAATTAAAAGAAGATGCAATAGATTATGCTTCCAATAATTTAATAATGGCCGCCATAATAAGTTTATTTGCAGCATTTGCAATAATATTAACTTATGTATTTATACCAAATAAGGACATTTTATTATGGATAGTAAATGTAATCTATCTCTTATTTGTAATGTTCATAGCTTTTTTGTGGATAAAATTTCTAACTACATAAACAAAAAATTTTTAAGCTGAATTTAAGCACAAAATACATTGGGCCCATAACTCAGCCTGGTCAGAGTGCGTGGCTCTTAACCACGAAGCCGCGGGTTCAAATCCCGTTGGGCCCATTTATTTCTACTAAATATATAAAATAAAAAAGTTATAATTTGTCTCGAATTCTTTCAATATGGGTTGCTATTTCTGCACCAGATTCAGTTAGTTGTATTGTTTTAATTCTTCCTTCTTTCACAAAAGAAACCAATTTATTCTTTTCCATTTCTTGTAAAATTTTAACAGCGTGAGAATAAGTACAATCTACTTCTTTAGCAATAACTGATCCATATCTATTTCGGTTAGTAGTTTTTAATGCCAATAGTATCATCGCAGGTTTTCGCCTGAAAAATACTTCAAAAATTTCTTTCTTTTTCATTATTGACCTCTCCTATGATTAGAATAGTGACAAATATATTTTAAACCTTTATCTTTTCTAACATAACTATTAGAGAATATATGTTCATTCATGAAAAAAGGGTATAACAAAACATTTATATAATTATTTTTTTAGGCAATAAACATGATTGATATAAATTTAGTCAGGACTAATCCTGATCTAATAAAAAAGTCACTTACAAAAAGGGACCAAGAGGAAAAAAAAGAGTGGGTAGATCTAGTTCTTAAACAAGATAAGAAGTGGAGACAATTAAAACAAAAAGCAGATCGTCTTCGAGAAAAAAGAAATAAAATTGCTGAAGAAATTAATAAATTAAAAAAACAAAAGAAACCAATTGAAGGGAAAATAAATTTAGCAAAAGAGATTCCTCAAAAAATAACTGAAGTAGAAGGAGAAATGTCCGAATTAAAAAATGAATTAGATTCTTACCTTAAGAGATTACCAAATATTTTACATGAATCGGTTCCGGAAGGAAAAACAGAAGAACAGAATAAACCATTCAAATTTTTTTTAGAAGATCCAAAAAGTCCAGGGTTTGAATTAAAATCTCATTCAGAATTATTAGAAAAAACAGGACTTGCAGATTTTGAAGCAGGAAGAAAAAACACTGGTCAAGGATTTAATTATTTAATTGGAGAAATGGCAAAGTTAGATTTAGCAATTCAAAGGTATGGGTTAGATTTTTTAGAAAAAAAAGGATTTAGTATAGTTGGAGTTCCATTGATGTTAAATAAAGAGACATTAGAAGGTGCTGTAAACTTAGAAGATTTCAGAGATGTTATTTACAAAGTTGAAGGAGAAGATCTTTATCTTATTGGAACTGGAGAACACCCATTGGTTTCATTGTTCAAGAATAAAACATTTAATGAAAAAGATTTACCAATAAAGTTATGTACTTTAACTCCTTGTTTTAGAAAAGAAATTGGGGGACATGGTGTAGATTCAAAAGGAGTATTTAGGATGCATCAATTTTACAAAGTAGAACAAGTAGTTCTTACTAATCAAGAAGATTCATATAAATATATGGAATGGATGCAAAAAATATCTGAAGATTTTTTCAAACAATTAAAATTGCCATTTAGAGTTGTAGAAATTTGTGCTGGAGATTTAGGTCCAAAATTTTCAAGACAATATGATATTGAAGCCTGGTTTCCAAGGGAACAAAAATATAAAGAAGTTACTTCTGCAGGAAACACTATGGAATATCAAGCAACAAAACTAAATATAAAATATGTTGATAAAGAAGGAAATAAAAAATACGTCCATATGTTAAATAATACTATGGTGGCAACTTCAAGAGCAATGGTTTCTATTCTAGAAAACTTTCAAAATAAAGATAATACAATAAACATTCCTAAACCATTAAGGAAATATGTTGGAAAAAAGAAAATTGGGGGAAAAATAAAATGAATGAAGAAAAAGAACAAAATTTGTATGGAGAAGAAGCAAGATCAGCAGCAGAAGAAGGAGATGAAATAAATGAAGCAGAAGAAGGATTTATGAAAGGTTATGATGAAGATTCAAATCCAACTGAATGTACTAACTGTCATATCATTTTAGAAGATCAATTTATAGAAGAAAATATCAATGGAGAGAATTATCGATTTTGTTCAGAAGAGTGTGCAAAAAAGTATGAAATAAAAAGAGATAAATTATAATCAAAAGAAAAGGTTTAAATAATTTTTTTCAAGGATTAACTAAAATGAAACGAAAAAAAAGGGATAAAAATAAAATAATTATAGGGATACTAGTGGTCGCATTATTAATTGCTTCTGTAGGTGTTTGGTTAGATTATCAAGATGGTGGGCCAGCAACAGAAGATAATGAAGAATTTTATGAATCAAATACTGATTATGCCTCAACAACTGTAGATATAGTTGATGGAGAATATCAAGATAATTCTGATAATGGAGTGGGAGAATGAATAATAAAATATTTTTAGGTTTATTTTTAGGGTTTTTAGTGATTGGTTTATCTGGATGCATACAAAAAGCCCCAGGTGATATAAGTGTAACAGTTGATGCAAGCCAAGATGTTGGATGGAGTCAAAATTTTAATACTTATGACTTTGGAACTTTAACAAGAGGTATAACTGTAGATAGTTATGATGATGTTTTACCAGTAAATAGTTCACAAGGAGTACACAGGATAGAGATAATTAATGGAGGAATGACTCCAGTGAATGTTGAAGTAATGTACACTTCTCAATTATTAACTGACCCAGATTCAACTTGGAGTTATTCTTCAAAATGTAGAGCAATAAATGCAAATTCTGGAAATATATATTCTTATAGTGGGGAATGTACTGAAGGTGCAAGACAAGATGCATACACTCCAATAAATTCAGGATATACTAATGTTGCAACTTGTTTAAAATATAGGGCAGAGTCAAGTTCTACAAAACCAGGATTAGTAATTGATCAAGAATTGGTTGTATCTTATGAAGAATCCCTGGGATCAAAAACAGGAACAATCTTATTCCAATTCACAACTGCCGACGTAGCAACTGATTGTGGTGGAAATTCAGGATTTGATCCAATATAATTTGGAAAAAAGAATGAAACGATTTGTTCTTTTTTTATTTTTTTTATTTTTTATTAGTTCGGTTAATGCAATAATCTTAACTCCTTCTTTAATCAATTTAGATTTTGTAGCAAATGAACAACAAGAAATTGTTGTAGAAATTATAGAAGATTATCCTACAACTATGAAATTGGAATTAGACTTTTCAAGATTAAATTCTGAAGTTTTTCCTCAATTAGAAAATTCAATAACCTTAGATAAAACAGAATTAATATTTACTGAGAATTCCCTAATTCAAGAGTATACAATAAGTATTGCATTTCCTACAACCTTAACTTCTGGACTTCACGAACTAAGAGTTTCTGCAACAGAATTTGGAAATGAAGAAGAACAAAATTCCACAACATACGCATTAGCGTCAGTTAGTACAAGATTGTTAATTCATAACAGGGAAGAAAATCAAGAAAATTTGTCAGAAGAAGGTGAAGAGGTTGAAGGATCAAATGGGGATAATCGGGATGAACAACCTAATGGGCCTGAGGAGTTTAATGCATCAGAATTAGAGAACAACAATGGGGCTGGTTCACATATTGAAGAACCTTCAATAATATCAAAATATTTGTTAACAACAAATATCATTCTAGTAGTGGGAGTTATTTTATTAATATTAATAATCATGATTTTAGTAATGAAGTTGAGAAAAAATGAGGAAGAATTAAACTATGAAGAAGAGATATAGAGAAGTCATAAACTTAACAATATTAATTTGTTTAATATTATTTGCATTCAATTATTATATACTATCTGAAGAATTAGAAATTAAAGTAAATATTTCTCAATCAATTGGGATTGATTTGGAAGGTTCAACACACTTAGATTTTGGAACTCTGCCTCCTGGAACTTTCACTTCAAAAGAAATAACTATTTCTAATGGGGATAATAAGATTAAAAAAATTAAATTAAAAATAACAGGAATAGAATTTGCAGAATTAAATGAAACTAAATTTATTTTAGATCCAAATTCAAATAAAACAATAAAATTGATATTAAATGTTCCAGAAAATGCAGAAGGAAGTTATTTTGGAAGTTTTAAAATTTTTAATTCATTTTTATAATAAACTTCTTTCCAAAAGATTTTTAAAATCAGTTTATAAGTTTCATTCTTAATGGTAGAATTAATTGTAACGGAGAAACCTGCACAAGCTCAAAAGATAGCAACAGCTCTGGCAGACACAAAACCAACAAAAAAAACAAAAAATGCCGTTTCTTATTATGAATTAACACACAACGGAAAAAAAATTCTAGTTGGTTGTGCAGTGGGTCATTTATTTGGATTAGCAAAAATTGAAAGTTCAAAAAGAAAGTACCCTAATTTTGATATTGAATGGAAACCAAAATATGAGTTAGATAAAGGTGCAGCATACACAAAAAAATATGTAAATGTTTTAAAACAATTAACAAAGAAAGCTACAAAATTTACAGTAGCAACAGACTTTGATATAGAAGGGTCAGTAATAGGTCACAATATTATAAAATATATTTGCAAACAAAAAGATGCAAGAAGGATGAAATTCTCAACATTAACAAAAGATGAGTTAGTTGAGTCATATAATAAAGCATTAAAACATTTAGAATTTCCACAAATTCATGCTGGAGATGCAAGACATCATGTAGATTGGTTCTATGGTATTAATATTAGTAATGCATTAACTAAGTCAATCCAACATTCTAGTGATAGATTTAGATTAATGTCAACAGGCCGTGTTCAAGGTCCAACTTTAAAATTAATAGTAAAGAAAGAAGAATCAATTAAGAGATTCAAACCAGTAACATATTGGGAAATTTATCTTAATGGAAAAATAAAAACAACAAAGATAATTGCAAAACATAAGAAAGGAAAAATTTTAAAAAAAGAAGATGTAAAGAATATATTAAAAAAAACAAAAGGAAAAGAAGCAATTATCTCCTCTATATCTACTAGAAAATCTTCAATTGCTCCACCAAATCCTTTTGATTTAACTTCATTACAGATAGAAGCATATGGAAAAGCAGGGATAACTCCTAAAGATACTTCGAAAATTGCACAAGATCTTTATACTTCTGGTTTAATATCTTATCCTAGAACAAGTTCCCAGAAATTACCAGAAACAATAGGTTATAAAAATATTTTAAAAAAATTATCAAAGAAAAAGGATTTTTCAGAACATTGTAAAACTCTATTAAAGAAAAAAACACTTATTCCAAAAGAAGGAAAGAAAAGTGATCCTGCTCATCCTGCAATTTATCCAACTGGAGATGTTGCTAAATTATCTGGAAAAAGTTTAAAATTATATAATTTAATTGTAAGGAGATTTTTTTCAGTTTTCGGAGATCCCGCCAAGAAAGAAAGTACAACAATTGGAATAGACTTAAATTCAGAAATATTCAATTTATCAGGTTCAAGAATAATAGAAAAAGGATGGCATGAATTCTATGGGGAATTTGCAAAATCAAAAGAACAATTAGTTCCAGAAACTAAGGAAGGAGATAAAGTAAAAGTAACTTCAATAAAAGATGAAGAAAAAGACACTCTTCCTCCAAAAAGATACTCTCAAGCTTCAATAATCAAAGAGATGGAAAATTTAGGCCTTGGAACTAAAGCAACTAGGGCAATGATAGTTGATGCTCTTTATCAGAGGAAATATATAGATGGATTACAATTAGAAGCTACTCCTTTAGGAATCACATTAATTCATACATTAGAAAAATATTCTCCAGAAATAATAGATGAGAATATGACAAAAGAATTAGAAGAAGACATGAACAAAATAAGAGAAAAGAAAAAAACAGAAAAACAGATTTTAGGCAAAGCAAAAAAACATATTAAAAAAATTTTAAAAGATTTCAAAGAACATGAAAAAAAGATAGGAAAATCATTAGCAAAAGCTACAGAAGGAGAAGGAATTTTTGGAATTTGTCCAAAATGTAAGAAAGGGCAATTAAAAATTAGAAGAGGAAGGTTTGGACAATTTATTGCTTGTGATCAATATGAAGAAGGGTGCAAAACAACTTTTGGTGTTCCCGGAGGTTGCTTAATTAAACCAACTGACAACATTTGTGAAAAATGTAAAAATCCAATGGCCTTACTAATAAGAAAAGGAAAAAGACCACAAGAAACCTGCATAAATAAAGAATGTCCAACAAAACAAATCAAATTAGATTTAGAAGGAAAAGAATGTCCAAAATGCAAAGAAGGTAAATTAGTTCTTAGAAAAGGAATTTATGGGGCATTTTTCGCCTGTGAAAAGTATCCAGAGTGCAAATATACAGTGTCTGAAAAGAAATTTTGACTTTAGTTAATTACATCTTATTTTCTATTTTAGGTATTATTAGGGAATCAATAACTGCATCTAATAGAACTTGATCTCCTTCTTTATAGTCTGAGAATGGTCCAAGAGGCATACTAGCTCCAGCTTCGTCATATCTTCCACCGCCGCCAAACAAATTAGCGATTTTCTGAGCATTAATTTTACTGCTTTCACGAGCCTTTATAGATATTCCAACTCTCTCACCAATAACTGCATAACCAATTCCAACTTCAACACCTTCTTCTGCCATAAGTTCATGGGCAAGAACTGAAATAGTATCTCTATTGTTAGTAGAAAGATAACCTGCACATCCAATGCTATAAACTCCAAATCTCTTTCTTTCAGATAATCCCTTTCCAATTCCGTTTTGCATCTCTCCAGAACGAGAAGGTCTTATTATTTCTTCAAGGGTATTTCTATCAACATATTCATGAATTTTAGATAAAGCAATGTAGTCTTTGGTTGTAGCTTTTTTCAAATTATTAGTATCAATTAGGATTCCTAATTTTAATGCTGTGGCCAACAATCTATCTTGTTCGGCATCTTTATCAAAATTTAATCCAAAAGCATCAAGATATTCAATAGTCATTGTAGAAGTAGACCCAATTTCAGTAGAAGCTCTAACATCTGCAAAAAGATATTTAGAAAAATCTGTTTCTCCAACAGGATCTAGGTGGTGATCAACAACAATATCTAATGATTTATTATCTGGTAAAGTCAAATGTTTATTTCTTACTGAGACATCTAAGAAGAAAGTTTTTGCATAATCTTTGAAATTAACATCTTCATGTTTCAACATTTCAAAAGAGAATAATGAATCAAGTTTTTTCACTAATGCTATGTTTTCATGGTGACTAATTGCCCCATTATAGAATATATCTGATTCTATCCCGAATTTTCCCCCCAAAATTTTTTCTTTCCAAACATAAGCACTAGCTATAGAATCTCCACAAGGATAATCATGCATCCCAATAAGTATTTTTCCTTTTATCTTTGAAAGTTTTTCATCAAGAAGGTTAATATTTTCTTCATTATAGAATAATTCTTTTTTTTCTGATAATGGTTCGGAGATAGTTTCTTCTTTATTCTTTTGAAAAATATAATCAATAAAACCACCTCTTTTATTGCTATTAACCATAAATCAAACACTCAATTAAAAATTATAAATGTTTCTATTAGGTTTTTTCAATGCCTCTTTCTATTATATTGAATGCAAACCTCTCTTTTTTCTTTGGTTTGATCATTTTTACTTTATTAGATATATTGCCGCCAGCCTCCAATTTTATAATAGAATCACTCCACCAACTAATCAAATTATCTCCAATCATTTTTATATCCCCATTATCAAATCTTTCAAAAACATCATTAGTGATAATTATTGTTGTTTTCTTGGAAATCTTTTTTAAAATTTTAAGTTGACTATTTAACATACTTTTGGCCAATTCAGGTTTACTATTAACCAAAGTCCTATAATAAAAATTAAAGCCATCAATAATAATTAAAGAAAATTCTTTTTTTTCAACTATTTCAGATAATCTGATTATTTTTTTTTGTTGATCTGCAAAACTTTTTATGTTTAAAACAAATAAATTACTAAGATATTCATCAACTTTACCTCCATTTATTTGTTCAAGTCTTCCTAACTTAAAATCATTTTTAATATCTAAGAAAAAAACATTACTTTTTTTAATTTGTTCAAGAACTGCCATCAAACTCAAACAAGTTTTTCCAGAAGTTGGAAGTCCATAAAAAGCAGTTAATCTTTCATATCCTCCAGAAAGAAAAGAATCGAGATCTACGTTTCCACTTTTAATTTGCATAAATATGGAGGTTTATTAAAATTTAAAAGATTATGGAATAATTTTACCTAAAAATATAAATATAAAGAGAGTTTTAACATATTATGAGTCAAGTAAAAAGACAACATTCAAAACATGATAAAAGATTAACAGAAATTTTAAATCAGGAAATTAAAAGAGAAATTCCTGGAATAATGACAATTTCAAAGGAAACACAATTCTGGAGGGGGAATAATCTAGTTGCCGAGCCCGATGGATTAATATGGGATGGAACAACGCTTTACATTTTAGAGTACAAATGCACGGACAAGAATTTAGATAGGGCACATCAACAATTAAATAATGCACAAAAGTATATAGAGGATGATCTTGGGCTATATGTGCCATGCAAACAAATAATAAAATGCGGTTAATTCTATAGAAACATTTATATACGTCTTGTGTATACACGAAGTATATACAAAATGAAAGACATAACTCATGCAAGGGTATTGTGTCCAACTTGCAACAAAGAAACTGGACGAAAATTAGAGATTAGACAAGGTTTTAAATTGAAGTTTTTTGAATGTCCAAAATGTTCTGAAAGATTTTATGATCCTTCAGATCTAAGAGAATTTGAAGAATTCAAGAAGTTGAGGGACAGAAGATTTGATGTAAAACTTAGAATGGTTGGAAATTCATTTTCAGTAACCATTCCTAGGGAAATAATTGAATTTGAAGAAAAATTTGCACAGATGGAAAAAGAAATGGATAACATGATGAGATTGAGTTTAGAAGAACCCGGAAAAATAAGATTAAGATTTAGGAGATTATTGGAGAAATAAAATGGCAAAAGAAAAATCAGTAAAATTGAGAGTAATGGAAGCCTTACAAGAAGAGGCATACAAAGGAATAGTCAGAGTAGATTCAGGAATGATGAAATTAACCGGCGTAAGGCCTGGAGATGTTATAGAGATAATGGGCAAGAAAAAAACAGTCGGAATTGCAGATCGTGCATATCCTTCTGATGTAGGAGAGCAAATAATTCGAATGGATGGAATATTAAGAAGAAATGCAGGAACTGGAATTGGAGACAATGTTACAATAAAAAAGGCAGAAGTAAAAGAAGCAAAGAAGATTACAATCGCACCTGCTCAACAAGGAATGATGATTCAAGCAGATCCTCAAATTTTTAAGAATTCATTATTAGGTAGGGCAACAATAAAGGGAGACATAGTTTCTCTGGGAGGGGCAAAGAGAAGACAATCGACATTTTCTGGAAGTCCATTTGAAGACATTTTTGATTCAGTTTTCCAAGGTATGATGCTTGGTAACTTAGGAAGTTTAAAATTTGTAGTTGCAGAAACAAATCCGCCTGGCCCAATTATAATTACTGAAAATACAGAAGTAAAATTAAGTTCAAAAGCAGTAACAGTTTCAGATGATGGAGCTACAGCAGTGCCAGATGTAACTTACGAAGATATTGGTGGATTATCTGAGGAGATAAAGAAAGTAAGAGAATTAGTCGAATTACCCATAAAACATCCAGAACTTTTTGAAAAATTAGGAATTAATCCCCCTGCAGGAGTTTTAATGCATGGACCGCCTGGAACTGGTAAGACTCTTTTAGCAAGGGCAGTTGCAAATGAATCAGAAGCAAATTTTGTTGTTATAAATGGTCCAGAAATTATGAATAAATTTTATGGAGAATCTGAGAAAAAAATAAGAAAGATTTTTGAAGATGCAACAGAAAAAGCACCTTCAATAATTTTTATTGATGAAATTGATGCAATTGCACCAAAAAGAGAAGATACTCATGGGGAAGTAGAAAGAAGAGTGGTTGCACAACTATTAGCAATGATGGATGGATTAAATAGCAGAGGAAGAGTTGTAGTAATTGGAGCAACAAATCGTCCAAATGCAATTGATCCTGCACTAAGAAGGCCAGGAAGATTTGATAGGGAATTAGTTTTCGGAGTGCCAGATGTAGCAGGAAGACTAGAAGTATTAAAGATCCATACAAGAAATATGCCATTAACAAAAGATGTAGATTTAGAAAAATTGGCGGCAATAACTCATGGATTTGTGGGTGCAGACTTAGAATCCTTAGCAAAAGAAGCAGCAATGAATGTTTTGAGAAGGAACTTGCAGGATTTTAATTTAGAAGAAGGAAAAGAAATACCCAACGAAATCTTAGAAAAGTTAAAAATAACCGGAGAAGATTTTCGAGAGGCAATAAAGGTAGTTAGGCCTTCTGCAATGAGGGAAGTTTTAATAGAAAAACCAACAACAAAATGGTCGGATATTGGAGGTTTGGAGAAGATAAAGGCAGAATTAAAGGAAACAGTAGAATGGCCATTAAATCATGCAGATGCTTTTAAGAAATTAGGAATAAATCCTCCAAAAGGTGTATTATTATATGGCCCGCCTGGGACTGGTAAAACTTTATTGGCAAAAGCAGTAGCAAATGAATCAGAAGCAAATTTTATTTCAATAAAAGGTCCGGAATTAATTTCGATGTGGGCAGGAGAATCAGAAAAAGGAATAAGGAAGATATTTGAGAAAGCAAGGCAAGCATCTCCAACAATAATTTTCTTTGATGAGATAGATTCAATGGCCGGAAGAAGGGGATCAGAACAAGGAGGTTCAAAAGTAACTGAGAGAATGGTTAACCAATTGTTATCTGAGATGGATGGTTTAGAAGAAATGAACGATGTTGTAGTAATCGCAGCAACAAACAGGCCAGATATTTTAGATCCAGCATTACTAAGGCCTGGAAGATTTGATAGAATTGTTATGGCAGAAGTACCAGATAAAAAAGCGAGAGAAGAAATATTCAAAGTGCATACACAAAAGATGTCAACGGGTAAAGATGTTAGTTTGAAAAAACTTGCAGCTGAAACAAATGGATATACTGGTTCAGATATAGAATCAATTTGTAGGGAAGCAGGAATGTTGACTTTAAGAAAAGACATTAAAGCAAAAGAAGTAAAGATGTCCGCCTTTGATGAAGCTTTGAAGAAAGTTGTACCTTCAATAACAGAACAAGATATTAAAACATATCAAGAGATAGAAAACAACTATCTTAGAACTGCAAGAGGTGCAGCAATAAGAGATGCCCAACAATATATGGGCTAATTTTTTCTTTTTTATTTCGTGGTAACTTCTCCACCAACAATTAGACTATGCTCAGTTTGAGCAACCATGCCTTTTTTTCTTTCAACTAATCTAGGATAGTGAGATATTGCTCCAGCTTTTTCAAGTAAAGTAAAAGCGACATTTATTCCATTGAATTTTTTAGCAACCCATCTCTTAGCAAAAGGAAGATTCCCATATTCTTCTTCAATAAACTTTAGAATTTTTCTTGCCATTAAACTTCTAACTGGTTTTTGGCCTTTAAACAAATAAACTTCAGAACCAGCTCCTTCAACAACAACTCCTATTCCAGAGGTTGCGAAAGGTTCTATAGCAATGTGGTCTCCTTCTTTCAATTTAGTCTTATCTCCATTGTCAAAATTTGGAATAGATGGACTAGTATGGACAGTATACAAATCTAAACCATGGCCTCCCAGGTTTTTTATCGGACTAAACCCTGCGGCAGTAATAGTTTCACTAATTGATTTGCCAATTTCTCGAACTTCCATTCCAGGTTTAGCTAAATTAATTGCTACCTTAAGGGCATCTTCAGATGCTTTTACTAAATCAGAATTATTTCCAAGATCTATAGTACATGCAGTATCTCCGATTGCACCATTAACATGTGCGCCAACATCCAATTTAACTAAATCTCCAATTTTAAAAATAGTTTTATCATCAACAACTGCATTATAATGTGCAGCAGTACCATTTATAGATAATTGTGTTGGAAATGCAGGTTTTCCTCCAAGTTCAAATATTTTAGCTTCAATTTTTTCAGAAACTTCTAATAAATTAGCTTCAACTACAACTAATTTTCTACCATACTCTCTAGCTTCTGATGCTATTCTTCCTGCCTTTAGCCAATCACTCATAACAATCTAAAATCATAAACATTTAAAAATATAACTACTAAGAATATACTATGAAAGGATTCATAATATCTCCAAGTTCTCGAATGATTAATGGAAAACCATGTGTTTTATTATATGGGCGACTAGAAAATGGCCAATCTTTCTTAACAGTAAATGAATTTAATCCATATTTCTTAATCAAGAATAAAGATACAAAAAAAGTAGATTTAACTGAGTTTAAAGTAGAAAAAACAGATTTAATCAATTTTCAAAAAGAAAAAGTTTCAAAAATAATTTTCAAAAATCCTAGGGATGTTTCAGAAATAAAAAATGAATTAGTAAAAAACAACATAACAACTTATGAAGCAGATATAAATTATTCAAGAAGATTTCTAATAGATAATAAGATACAAGGATCAGTAGATATATGGGGAGATTATGAAACTTCAGAAACAATAGATAGAATTTATACAAATCCAGAATTTAAAAAAACAGATTATGTGCCAAAAAACCTCAAAATCTTTTCATTCGATATAGAGACAGATAAAAAAGCAAAGAAACTTTATTGTATCTCTGCATATTCAAAAGATTACAAAAAATCTTTCACAATTTCAGATAAAAAAGTACCTGGAGCAACAGCATTCAAAGATGAAGAAAATTTGCTCGAAGCATTCAAAGATGAAATCTTAGAATTTGATCCAGACATAATAACTGGATGGAATGTTATAGATTTTGATATGAGTTTTTTAAGGGGCAAATTCAAACAATACAATATACCCTTTATTCTGGGAAGGGATAATTCAATTTCAAAGTTAAGATTAGAATCAAACTTTTTTAGAACAAGTAAAGCAGATTTAGTTGGAAGAGTAATTTTAGATGGTTTAGATTTAACAAAATCATCATTCATTAAATTAGAGAACTACAAATTAGATACTGCTGCAAAAGAACTTTTAGGTAAAGGAAAATTAATACAATCGACTGGCAAACAAAAATATGAAGAAATTGACAAATTATTCAAGGAAGATCAAAAAAACTTAATAAAATATAATTTACTTGATGCAGAGTTAGCATATAGGATAATTGATGAAGCAGACTTAGTTAACTTAGTAATTCAAAGATCCATTCTAACTGGAATGTCTTTAGACAGAGTAAATGCATCAATAGCTTCCCTAGATTTCTTATATCTACAAAGAGCAAGAAAAAGAAAATTAGTTTGTCCAACTTCTTCAAATGGAGATAGAGAAGCAAGAATAAAGGGAGGATATGTTATGAGTCCAGCTCCTGGAATTTATGATAATATAATTGTTTTGGATTTCAAATCGCTATATCCTTCAATTGTTAGAACATTCAATATTGATCCTTCCGCTTATCTAAAAAAGAAAACAAAGGATTCAATCAATGCACCAAATGGGGCAAGTTTTTCAAAAGAAGAAGGAATTATGCCAGAAATAATTCAAGAGTTGTGGGCTGCCAGAGAAAAAACAAGAAAAGATAAAAATGAATTAGGAAGATATGCAATAAAAATATTAATGAATTCATTTTTTGGAGTAATGGCCAACCCAAATTGCAGATTTTACAATTTACACATAGCAAATGCAATAACTCATTTTGGTCAAGAATTAATTAAGAAAACAGCAGAAGAAACAGAGAAGAAAGGATACAGAGTAATATACTCGGATACTGATTCTATCTTCATAGACACAAAATTAGATTCCTGTAAAAAATCAGAAAAAATAGGTAAAACTCTAGAAAAGGAATTAAATGAATTTCATGATAAAAGAATAAAGAAGAATCACAATATACCAAGTTTTTTAGAATTAGAATATGAAAAATGTTATTCTAGGTTTTTAATGCCAAAAATAAGGGGTAAGGAAACAGGTGCAAAAAAAAGATATGCTGGACTAATAGAAAAAGATGGAAAAGAAGAGGTACAGTTTGTTGGGCTAGAAACAGTAAGAAGCGACTGGACCACTGCAGCAAAAGAATTCCAACAAGAGTTGTATAACCAAATATTTCACAAAGAAGATCCAACTAAATTCATAAAAAAATATGTTGAAGACATTTTGGCAGGAAAATTAGATAAAAAATTAGTTTATAGAAAATCAATAAGAAAAGATTTGAAAGAATATATTAAAATTACTCCCCCTCACATCAAGGCAGCGAGAAAATTAAAAAAATTAGAATCAAATATAATAGAATATTACATAACTTCAGATGGCCCAGAACCAATTCAATCACTAAAACACAAAATAGATTATGGACACTACATAAAAAGACAGATAAAACCAATAGCAGATGCAATTTTACAATTTTTTGATACTACTTTTGAAGAAGTAGCAGAAGGAAATAAACAAACAACATTGGCAGGATTTTAATAACTTTTATATAATAAGATAAATTCACACAACCATGGGAGTAGCAATTTCAGAACTTATTCCAAAAGCGGAAATTTCTTTTCAACAATTGAATGGAAAAAAATTATCTGTAGATGCATCAAATATAATTTATCAATTCTTGGCATCAATAAGGCAACAAGATGGCACTCCATTAATGGATTCTCATGGCAATGTAACTTCACATATAGTAGGCCTAGCTTCTAGGATACCAAATTTGATGGAAAAAAGAATAAAATTATGTTTTGTTTTTGATGGAAAACCACCTGCAATGAAATCTGCAGAGAATCAAAGAAGAAGAGAACGGAAAAAAGTTGCCGAAGAAAAATTAATAGTAGCACAGAAAGAACAAGATATAGAATCAATGTCAAAATACAGCAAACAAACAATAAAACTTACTAAAGAGATAAAAGAAGAATCGATGGAATTCATAAAAGCATTAGGTCTTCCAGTAATTCAAGCACCTTCAGAAGCCGAGGCTCAAGCAGCATTCATGGCAGAACAAGGAGATGTTTGGGGCACAGTTTCACAAGATGCGGATGCATTACTTTATTCAACGCCAAGACTAATAAGAAATTTAACAGTTTCACAAAAAAGAAAGATTAGGGGAACTTACATTAAAATAAGTCCAGAAGTAATTGGTTTGCAAAAAACACTAGAAACCTTAGAAATAAATGAAGAACAACTAATTGCATTATCTATTTTGATAGGTACGGATTATAATTTAGGCGGAGTAAAAGGAATAGGTCCAAAAACCGGATTAAAATTAGTCAAAGAACACAAAACAATAGAGAAAGTTTTTGAAAATATAGAAACAGATTTTGATTGGAAAGAAGTTTATCAAACATTCAAAGAAATGAAGGTAAAGAAAGACTACAAATTAGAATGGAATTCTCCAGATCAAGATAAAATAAAAGAAATCTTAACAAAACACGATTTTTCTGAAGAAAGGATAACTAGATTATTAGAAAAATTAAAGCCAAAGAAACAAAAAAATTTAGATAAGTGGTTCTAAATTCTATCTCTTACTGCAAGTAAAAAATTCTTATACTCTTCTCCAGATTTCATGATTGATGCCCAATCATCCTTACTTGCTTCACTCGGTTTTTTTGTATGTTCTAAGAAGTCTAAAATTTGATCAAAACTCCTCATATATGCATCTAGATTATCTTTATATCCAAGTTCTGAAACTAATTTAACAAAGTCAGTATCTATAGACCTTCTAGCGCCCCCAATATAATTTTTAGCTTTTTTCGGATGTTTATCTAAATTAACACTAAATAATGGATTTATTTTGTCTATTTTATCATTCAATACTTTTTTTTGTTGATCTTTTTGTTCATCTGTTGGACCTTCTTCTTCCTTGGGTGGTTCTTCCGGTTCACCCATTTCTTCTTCTCCTGACTCCCCAGTTCTATCATCGTTGTGGTCGAAACCAATTGGCCTTTTATTTTCGCTTTCAGCTTCCTTTGATTCTCTCCTATCTAATTTCAATAATTTCATCAATTCTTTCATTTCTTTTTTAATAAAATTAATTGCATGATTTATGCTTCTAATTGCTCTACCTTTGTTTCTGCCATTCAGAGCATTTACTGCATCCTCTAACTCTCCTCCAATACGTCTATTAATATTTAGTATTCTTTTAGATCTGGGATCATTTTCTTCCCATCTTTTTACTTTTCTAATCCACTTAAGATTCTTAACCATATTAGATTTGACATGTTCAATATCTGCAATAATTCTTTTTGATTCAGAATCATAAGTATCATCATCTTTTAGACTTTTAATTTCTTTTTTTATACTTTTAAGGTCTCCAATCTCATCTTTTGTCAACCCCTTCAACCTTCTAATGAATTGCCTCATATGTTCATATACATCTTCAGTTCTATCTGCAAGATCTCTCCTATCTCCAAGTAGTCTACGCATTTTACCAGAAACTTGACTATGTCCTTTTCTAAAATAATAATAAGCATAGTAAATGAATAAGGCAAAAGTCATAATCATAATAGTCCATCCCCCCATGTTAATATATGCCCACATAATTCCAACAGTAGCTGGAGAAGTAGTAGTTACTATCAGGGCCAAAACAATAGCAAATATCTTTGCCATTTTATCATCTTCTGCATCACTAAAAGGTGGGACTCTAACAGTTAGCAAATAAAATACAACATATAATAAAATTGAAGTAAGTAAAATTAACCAAAGCGGCCCTTCTGCGTTATATAAATGAATATCTGCGTTAACAAAATTTTGTAATGTTTCTCCTATGCCTACCATTTAAATCATCCCTCTTGTAAAAATGCACCGATTACTAAGTATATGGAATATACTATTAATAAAATTTGTAAGATAATATCGTTAACAGATATTAAAGATTCAAGAACATTATAATGCATTAATATAAACCATAAACCAACTGCAACAAATAAAGATCCAATAATCACCCTACCAAATTTAGAAGCTCCAAAACCCATTCCAAAAGATTCTACAAATATCAATAAACCAACAAGGACTATCAAATATTTCAAAATTAACCCAGTTAAATTAAAACTAAATGGTAATATGTTGAAAAAGGGCATTATTCCCAATAACAAAAACATTATACCTCCAGTTAACCATAAAAAACTAACTGGTCTAAAATCTCCTCTTTTATTAAATTCCATTACTTATATCTACAAACTTTATTATTTAAATTTATCTATAATAAATAAATAGATTTAAATAAATAATAATCAAGAATTCAAAAGAAAGAAGAATGTTTTTCAAAAAAAAGAAATTAACAAAAAAGGATATTTCAATAATACCTAGGGCATTTGATGTAGTGGGAGATATATTGATCTTTTCGGATTTTCCAGACAAATTAAAAAAGAAAGAAAAGATAGTTGGAGAATATTTATTAAAAAAATATGAAAAAATAAGAATAATAACGAAAAAATCAAAATTTTACTCCGGAAATTATAGGACACTCAAATTAAAAATTCTTGCAGGTGAAAAAAATAAAGAAACACAACACAAAGAAAATGGAATACTTTTGAGAGTAAATCCAGAAAAAGCATATTTCTCACAAAGAACTTCTACAGAAAGATTAAGGATAGCAAATAAAGTAAAAAAAGATGAATTCGTTTTAGTTATGTTTTCAGGAATAGCTCCATTTCCATTAACAATTGCCAAACATTCGGATGCGAAAGAAATCTACGGTGTCGAAATAAATCCAGCTGCACATAAATATGCAGAAGAGAATGTCAAATTAAACAAATTCAATAATATAAAATTATACAATGGAGATGTGAAAAAAGTGCTCCCAAAAATTAAAAAGAAATTTGATAGGATCATAATGCCTCTTCCAAAAACTTCTGAAGAATTTTTAGGCCTAGCAGTTTCATATTTAAAACCAAAAGGAACAATTCATATCTATATCTTTGAGAAAGAAGAAAATTTAAAACAATTAAAGAAAAAATATTCAGAGAAATTTAAAGTAACAGCAGTTAAAGCAGGGTCCCCAGCTCCGGGCAAGTTTAGATATTGTTTAGATTTGAAAAAATTATAATCCAAGATCTAAAAGTCCCTTTCTTTTTACTGGTACTGCAACAGGCGCTTCTCCACCGTGCCAAGTAATTCTGGGCCTCATTTGCATAGGATAGATTCTTTCAGAATTATCATCTAATACGATTGCACTTCCTTTCATTCGAGGTAAACTATTTATATATTTTTGAATATCTGACATAAGATAAGTTTGCATCATATTATTCAATGCATCAATATCTTTTTTTGCAGTAATCCTATGGCTCAATACAATATCGGATTGAGTAATAACATCTTTATGTATTTCTCCAGGTTGTTGAGTTGCCAAAATCATGGAAATTCCAGGTTGTCTTCCTTCCCTAAGTAATTGAACAAGTGCATCTGAAGCAGCAGTTTTACCTTCTTTTGGTAAAAATTCATGTGCTTCATCTATCATCAACCAAACAAGGGGCATCTTTTCTCCTTCAATACTTTTTTCAAATCCAAAATAACTTTTTCCAGCTTCTATTGATTTTAATTCTTCTAGTTTTCTTTTTGCCATTCTTTCAACTAATAATTTTCTAGAAAGCAAACCAGTAACTAATGTTTTAATTCCCCAGCTTCCACTAGTTCTACTATAACAACTAACATCGAGAATACTAACTCTACCAGGTTTAACAATATCTTTTATGTCTGTACCTGTTTTACTAAACACTCCCCAAGCCTTTGCGGCAATAAATCTATTTTCTGCAGAATTTCTCGTTTTTTCATCAATTTTTTTTTCAGCACGAATTGCTTTAATTATTTCATCAATATCAAATTCTTTTTCAGATTCTTCAAACGTAGAAATAATTCTTTCTATTAATACGCCAATTGGTTCCATCAAATCGACTCCAAAAGCATTACACCAGTCTGCAGCATTTAATTCCGAAGTTTTTATTGAAAAAGAATAATCAACGGGAATCCCTATCTTTTTTTGTTGTTCAACATAACCCATGGGAGTATAAATATCAAGATTATTAAATTCACCAGGTTTCAATTTCCATCCATCTAATAAATCTTCTTCTTTCCAATTGGGACTTTTCATTGTCCAGAAAACGCCCATTGTATCAATTATCAAAATGCTCAAATTTTCAGAAACTTCTGTAGGTAATTTGGACATAGCCTCAGCAATAACACCTAGAGTATACGATTTACCTGATCCTCTTTTTCCACAAACTAAAACAACATGGGATCTGGCCATATCCATATAAATATCAGTACTTAATGAAACAGTTTCACCCATTTTTACATAGTGTCTTCCAAGAAAAACAGTTCCTTCTTCACCTAATTTTTTTCTATCACTATCTGTCCTACCGATTATAATCTTTTCAGGCATAACAATAAAGTAAAATTAAGAATTATTAAAGCTTTCTTTTAATTTATCGACAATTTTATATAGTTTTTAGTTAAATTCTAATTCAATGATTAAAAATCAATTAAAGACAACAATGCTCTTGGTCTCATTATTCGGAGTATTTTTATCTATAGGATATGCACTAGGGGGACAATCTGGATTGAATATTGCCTTTTTGTTTGCATTAGTTTTTAATTTTGCCAGTTATTGGTATTCCGATAAATTAGTTTTAAAGATGTATAGGGCAAAAAAAGCTTCAAAAACAGATTATCCAACATTACACGATATAATAAATAAGTTAGCCCATAAGGCAAGATTACCAAAACCTTCAATATATTTGGTTCCTGATAGAAATGCAAATGCTTTTGCAACCGGAAGAAATTCAAAACATGCAGTTGTTGCAGTAACTCAAGGAATTTTAGAAATATTAACAGATAAAGAGTTGGAAGGAGTATTAGCGCACGAAATGTCTCACATAAAAAATAAAGATATGTTAATTTCAACAATTGCAGCAGTAATCGCTGGAGCAATTTCTTATTTGGCTTTTATGGCAAGATTCGCAATGCTTTTTGGAGGTAGTGGAGATTCAAGAAATTCAAATTTGTTAGAATTAATTGCACTTGCAATTCTTGCACCAATAATTGCATTAATAATAAGGTTGGCAATTTCAAGATCAAGGGAATATATGGCAGATGAAGCCGGAGCTAAATTATTAAAAGATTCAAAACCTCTATCAAATGCATTATTAAAATTAGAACAATCTGCAAAAGTTCATCCAATAAAACATGGGAATGAAGCAACTGCCCATATGTTTATAGTAAATCCTTTCAAGGGAGGGTTAATGAAACTGTTGAGCACACACCCACAAACAAAAGAAAGAATACACAGATTAGAAAAAATAAATTTTTAAGAAATAATATTTTTTAGATCTCCTTCTCCAATATCCAATCTCTCTCTTAATAAATCATCATTTTTTAAAGCAACTTTTAGATATGATAGAGATTCCATAGCTCTTTTTCTTGACACATGGGTTTTTTCAGCAATCTTTTCAGCAATTGCCTTCTTTTTTCCATATCTCATTTTAGCAATCCATAACTTTAATATCCTCGAAGATCTTTTATAATCAAAAAAACTATTTGGTTTTTCAGTCCTAGCAGATGCAACTCCAGAACTCATAAAAATATTTTGATAAACCAGAAATCTCCAATGTTGTTGTCTTCTTATTCTGCCTCTAAATAAATCTGCAAGGGAAAGAAAGGAAAAGGCACCTGCTAAATCTTTAGGATTTTTATAAACATTAGGAATGTTTTCTTCTATCCATAATATAGATTCATCAAAGTTTACATTGATATTGTTCAAGGAATTGGCTGCCAACCTTTCATTACCTTTTAAAATAGCATTCAATGCATCTTTTATTTCATTTTCTCTTTCCCTATCTCCGAGAATTTCCAATTCTTCAATTGTAATTTTTTGTTTACCGCTAGAAACAGTTTGCAAATCATTTATTGCAGATCTCGAATCTCCTCCTGAGAAACTACTTATTCTTTTTAGGATAGCATCTTCAACTTCAATTTTTTCATTTATTGCAATTTTTTTTAAAATATCAAACACTTCCAAATAACTCAATTTTTTTAATTCAATTAATTCTGATTTTTTACGTAAGGAAGAAAGTTTAGAACTCCAAGGATCATTTGCAGTAAAAATTATGGGAAATTGAGATTTAGCAATCAATGCAGTTATCGCTTGAATTCCTCCCCTATCTTTAGTCCCACTCAAACCATCTATTTCGTCCAACAAAATAACCTTTCCTTTATTAAACAAACTGGCTTGATTAATAGAACTTCCAATTATTTCATTAATTCCATTTTTATTTCGGACATCACTAGCATTTATTTCTAATATTTCCAAACTATTTTCTTTGGCAATAGCATAAATAGAGCAAGTTTTTCCACTTCCCGGTGGACCATATACTAAGGCGCAATTCTTTTTTTGTTTTTTATAATTTAAGATATAATCTTTTAAATATAATATTGATTCTCCATTTCCAACTATTTCATTAATTTTCGTTGGAGAATATTTATCTGTAAATATCATAAAAGAAACAATCAAATTCAGTTTATAAGTTTTATTAGGATTTTAATTACAATCTATATGAAATTCAGAAACCAAAGGATATTTTAGCATATATTCTTGAAGTAGGCCCATAACTTTATCCATATTATTAAGATATTCATTCTTAATTTCTTCAGTTTTTGTATGTTTCATAAAAAGCTCATATCCTTTATCTTCAATAGAAAATTTACAATCAATTTTTGTAAATTTATAATCTTCTGGAAGTAAGGGGGAAATATATTCTTCGACATATTTTTGAAAGTGTTTGCCTATTAAAGGTTCTAAGTTTTTTGCCTTTTTTTTCAACATGTTCGATTTTTTTGATTAAACCTTCAAATCCATCATTGATAGGTGATTCTAACGTCATAAAATAAAGAATATAACTAACTTAATAAAATTATCTACAGAAATTAGCAATCAATGCTTCGAGTTGAATAAACTCGTCAGAACCTTCAACAAGTCTAAATTCTATTTCGCCACATTTTTCAATCATTTCTAATTTTTTCTTTTCATCAGTTTCAAATTTCATTATTTCTCTTTGAATCTGTTTTATCACATCAATTCCAGATAAACCATGTTTTAACATTGTATTAAGAAGTAAATCTCTAGCTTTAACAAATTCTCCTGCAATACTGTAGCTCAAAACATTCACAATCTCTTTTGGTCTCGCTGCAGAAACAATTTCATATATCAATTCTTCATTAATATTTTTATTCACAGTTGCACAACTTTGAAGAACATTAGCAACTCTTCTAGCATCTCCTTCACTAATTTCATAAATTGCTTTTTTTGCACCATCATCAACAATCAAACCTTCAGATTTAGTTATTGAATCAACTAACAGATTAACATTTTTTTCTTTTAATGGAGAGAATCTAAATAAACTACATCTTGATTGAATAGGATCAATAATTTTACTAGAATAATTACAACTAAGGATAAATCTACATGTTGCAGAATAGTTTTCCATTGTTCTTCTTAACGCTTGTTGAGCTTCTCTAGTTAAGGAGTCACATTCATCTAAATAAATTATTTTGAATGGAACGTTTTTTATTGATTTTGTTCTAGCAAAATCCTTTACTTTATTTCTTATAACATCAATTCCCCTTTCATCACTAGCATTTAATTCTAAAAAACTATGTGTCCAATCGTCTCCAAAAACTTCTTTAGCAATTATTAAAGATAGTGTTGTTTTTCCGACTCCTGCTGGACCAGTAAAAAGTAGGTGAGGCATATTTTTTTGTTTTACAAATGCTTTCAATCTAGGTATAATCTTTTCTTGTCCCTTCACCTCATCAAATGTAGTTGGCCTATATGTTTCTGTCCACATAATCATGGAGAAAGTTATCAAATTTATAAGTCTTTTCTCTAAATTTGTCAAAAAGATAAATATTTAAATTTTAAAGAAAAATTTAATATTATGTTTAATAAAATAAAGAGAAATAACATGTCTATTATTGTTAATACTTTAATATTTAAATGGCAAATTATTTAAACAAAAAACAAGCAATGGGAATCAGGAATGTATGATGCAAAAAAAGTAGAGGAAGAAGTATTAGAATTTTGGAAATTTAAAGATATTTATAAAAAAACTAGAGATAGGAATAAAGGAAAAAAACCTTTTTATTTTCTTCAAGGACCTCCATATACTTCAGGTAGGCTCCATATGGGCCATGCATGGAATAATTCTCTAAAAGATTTAGTTTTAAGATATAAAAACATGAATGGATTTCATGTTTGGGATCGTGCAGGATATGATATGCATGGAATTCCTACTGCTTCAAAAGTTCAAAAAGAATTAAATCTAAAAACAAAAGAAGACATTTTGGGATACGGTTTAGATAAATTCATAAAAAAATGTATGGAATTTTCATCCAGACATGCAAAAGTTATGAATGAGGATTTATCTAGGCTTGGAATTTGGATGGATTATGATAATGCATATCTCCCAATAGAAGAAACATGGATGGAGAGCGTTTGGTGGCTAATAAAAAGGGCAGAAGAAAAAGGCAGACTTTACGGAGGAGAAAAAACCATGACTTGGTGCGCAAGTTGTGCAACTGCGCTAGCAAAACATGAATGTGAATATAAGGAAATAAAAGACCAGTCAATTTTTGTAAAATTTAAAGTAAAAGATAAAACCGATGAATCTCTAATAATCTGGACTACAACTCCTTGGACAATTTCTTTTAATCTAGCGGTGATGGTTAATCCTGAATTAACTTACATTCGGGCAAAAGTAGGTGGTGAAGTTTGGATCATTGCCAAGGAATTGGCGGACAAGGTAATAGTGGAAGAATTAGGGAAAGAGTATACCATCCTTGAAGAGTTTAAAGGGGCAGATTTAGAACATTTAGAGTACATTCACCCTTGGGCAGAAGAAATAAAAGATTTCGGATCATTAAAGAAATCACATAATGCAGTACATACAGTAATCTTATCAAAAGAATTTGTTAATTTAGAAGTAGGAACTGGATTGGTGCATTGTGCACCCGGATGTGGACCTGAAGATTATGAAGTTGGAAGACAAAATGGAATTCCCCCATATAATAAGATTAACGAAGAAGGAATATTTCCAGAAAATTTTGGAGAACTATCTAATTGGGTGGCAAAAAAAGATGATCAAAAATTTATAAAAAAATTAGAAGAAGAAGATGCTTTATTAAAAAAGACTCCAGTAGTCCACGATTATGCTCAGTGTGAAAGGTGTCACAATCCCGTAATTTTTAGAACTACAAAACAATGGTTTTTCAAAATCGAAGATTTAAAAGAGAAATTGCTTGCATATAATAATAAAATTCATTGGGAACCGGAAACTGTAAAGAATGCCTTTGTTTCTTGGTTAGAAAATTTAAGAGATAATTCAATTACAAAACAAAGATTTTGGGGAACTCCTGCTCCAATATGGAGATGTAAGAATTGTGAAGATTATCTAGTGATTGCATCAAGAAAAGAATTAGAAGAATTATCCGGACAAAAACCAGAAAATTTACATCGTCCATGGATAGATGATGTTACTATGCATTGTAAGTGTGGCGGAACAAAAGAAAGAATACCTGATATTCTGGACGTTTGGATAGATGCAGGTGTTGCTTCTTGGGCGTGTCTTTATTATCCTGCAAGGGAAGATTTATTCAAATCTATGTTTCCTGCAGATTTCATATTAGAAGCAAGAGAACAAGTAAGGGGGTGGTTTAACTTATTGATGATATCTTCAATAATAGCATTAGATGAAATTCCATTCAAGGCAGTTTATTCTCATGGCATGTTAACTGATGTTGGTGGCGTAAAGATGTCAAAATCAATCGGAAATGTAATTTCTCCTTATGAATTAGTGGATAAACATGGAGCAGATACAACTAGAACGTATTTAACTCAAACTAATGCTGGAGAGGATATAAAATTCAGTTGGAATGAAGCAAAAATAAAACATAGAAATTTATCTGTACTTTGGAACATTCACACATATCTAATAAATTATGCAAAAGCAGCAAAAATAAATCCTACTGAATTAAGAATAGGGAATCTGGAATCAGAAGAAAAGTATATCTTGTCTAGGTTAAATAAAACAATAAAAAAAGTTACAGAATTATATGAATTTTATCAATTAGATAAAGTACCTGGAGAGATAGAAGAATTATTCTTATCTTTGAGTAGGGATTATATGCAACTTACAAGAGATAAGATGTTAGAAAAACCAGAATTAGTAGTACAAACAATTTACAAAGTTCTTTTAGATTCTTTAAAGATGTTTTCAACTGTTGCCCCTTTCATAACTGAGAAAATTTATCAAAATTTAAAAGAGGCATTTAATTTAGATTTAGAAAGTATTCATTTTGCAGATTGGCCAGAATATGATAATTCAAAAATAGATGAATTGCTAGAAAGAGAGATGGAATTAGTAGAAAATTTAATACAATCTGGTTTAGCTGCACGTGAAAAAATAAAAACAGGAGTTAGGTGGCCATTACAAAAGATAACCATAGTAAGTAAAGATCCAGAAGTTCAAAGAACAATCACTGCACTTGGAGGAATATTAAAATCAAAATTAAATATAAAAGAAATAGAAGTAACTAGAGAATTCAAAGACACGAAAATAGAGTTACTTCCAAACAAAACAACAATAGGTAAGGACTTCAAACAAGATTCTCCTGCAATATTAAGTGATATAAATCAGGAGATATTGGAGAAATTAAAATCTGGAGAACACGCATTTGTAAATAAATTTGAGTTAACAAATAATCATTTAATTATAAAAGAAACAATGCCAGAAGGTATAACTACAAATGAATTCAAAAAAGGATATATTGTATTGGATTCAAATATCTCGGAAGAACTGGAAACAGAAGGATTTGCAAGGGAATTGATAAGGAGAGTTCAAGATCTAAGGAAAGAATTGAAATTAAATAAAACTCAAGAAATAGATTTAGCAATTGAAGGAGATAAAAATATATCTGGTTTCTCGACGGTGATTAAAGAAAGAGTTGGTGCAAAGACTCTTGTTTTTGAAAAAAAAGATCATTCAGAAATGTCAGAATTTAAAATAAAAGAAACATTCTTCAAATTATACTTAAGGGTAATTTAATAAAATAAGTATCAAAAACATTTATAAATAGCTTTATATATTCTTTGATTACTCTTTATAAATAAATTAACATTATCGGGGGAGATTTTTAATGGTTAAAGGAAAAGTAAAAATAGTAAATATTGTTTGTTCAACATCACTTGAAAAAGACGTACACTTGATTAGATTAGCAGAAGTTCTACCAAATACTGAATATAATCCGGAACAATTTCCTGGATTAGTAATGCGAATTAGAGAACCAAAGACATCTGCATTAATTTTTAGTTCTGGAAAAGTAGTTTGTACTGGTGCAAAATCTCTAAAGATGGTTAGAGAATCTATTAATGAAATTATAAAAAATGTAGCAAAGATAGGTGTAAAAGTAACAGTAAAACCAAAGATAACTGTACAAAACATGGTTGCTTCCGGTGAAATTGGAATGGATTTAAATTTAAACAAGTTAGCTATGAAATTAGATAATGCAGAATATGAACCAGAACAGTTCCCTGGATTAGTTTACAAACTTAGTGGAACAAAGGCAACTTTCTTATTATTCAGTAATGGAAAGATAGTTTGTACTGGCACAATTTCAGAAACATCTCTTAAAGAAGCGATTCAAAAGTTAATAAAAGTACTTAAGAATCTTAAATAAATTTATATATCTTGATTGACCCCCAGATTAACTGGGGGAAAAGATATGTCTGAAGATACTATAAATCAAGTAGAGAAATTTAAAGAATTTTTTGAAACTAATTCAAGTAAACAGATAAATGAGATAGTAAAAGAAGGTAAATTATCTTTAGATGTAGATTTCTCAGAGATATCTAAATTTGATGTTGAATTGGCAGAACAAATTTTAGCAGTTCCTTTAGATGCAATAGAAAATGCAGAATATGCAGTAGAACAATTAGATCTGCCAATTGAAAAAAGAAAAGTAAGAGTTAGATTTTTTAAATTGCCCAAATCTCAGAATACTAGGTTAAGAGATATAAGAAGTGAACAATTGGGAAAATTAGTTTCTATTACTGGATTAGTAAGGCAATCTTCAGATGTAAGGCCACAAGTTGTTTCTGCAAAGTTTGAATGTCCTAGTTGTGGAAATCATTTAACAATGTTACAGCTTGATCATCAGGCATTTAAAGAACCAAGTCGTTGTAGTTGTGGAAGAAAGGCCAAGTTCAGATTAATGAAAAAAGATTTGGTAGATGCCCAAAGGATAGTGTTGGAAGAAACTCCCGATTCTTTAGAAGGGGGAGAACAACCAAAGAGATTGGCAATATTTCTAAAAGAAGATTTAGTTGATCCTAAAATGGAGAAAAGAACAACTCCAGGAAGTAAAGTCAATATAACTGGAGTAATAAAGGAAATTCCCATTTTGCTAAAGACTGGCGCACCATCTACTAGATTTGATATTGCAATGGATGCAAACCATGTAAATCCAGTTCAAGAAACCTTTGATGATATAAAAATATCAAAAAAAGAAGAAAAAGAATTAAAAACGATGTCCAAAGATCCAAAAATTTTAGAAAAATTAGTTGCATCTATAGCTCCTTCTATTTTGGGTCATGATGAAATCAAGAAAGCAATGGTACTTCAAATGGTGGGAGGAACTAGATTGATAATGGGGGACGGAATCAAGAGGAGAGGAGACATACACCTGTTATTAGTGGGAGATCCAGGTGCAGGTAAATCTCAATTATTAAATTTCATATCAAAAGGAGCACCAAAAGGAAGGTTTGTATCTGGAAAAGGGGCATCGGGGGCAGGATTAACTGCTGCAGTAGTAAAAGATGAGTTCATGAAGGGATGGAGTCTTGAAGCTGGTGCAATGGTTTTAGCAAACAAAGGAATCTGTGCAATTGATGAATTGGACAAGATGAGTCATGAAGATAGGAGTGCATTACACGAGGCCCTAGAACAACAAACAATTACAATTTCAAAAGCAAGTATTCAAGCAACTTTAATGGCAGAAACAACAGTTTTAGCTGCTGCAAATCCTATCCATGGGAGATTTGATCCAGATACTTTAATTCCAGATCAAATAAATTTACCTCCAACCTTGATAAATAGGTTTGATTTAATTTTTATAATAAGAGATTTACCTAATAAAGAATTTGACGAGAGAATTGCTATGCACGTTTTAACTTCCTACCAGGGAAAAGATGGAAATAAAGATATTATCCAGATTCCATTATTAAGAAAGTTCATAGCATATGCAAAAAAAACACATCCCAAACTTTCTGAAGAAGCGTTAGATATAATAAAAGATTATTATGTAAAATTGAGAAATAGTTCGAGTGCAGGAGAGGATGAAATAAAGCCAGTCCCAATTTCTCCAAGGCAGCTAGAAGCATTAGTAAGATTATCCGAAGCATCTGCAAAAATAAAATTTGCTAAAACTGTTACTGCAGAAGATGCAAAATTGGCAACAGAATTATTGCAATCTTCTTTAATGCAAGTAGGATTTGATAAAGAAACAGGACAGATAGACATAGATAGAATTTCGACAGGAATACCTGCTTCAAAAAGAGGAAAATTAATTGCAATAAAAGATATAATTATAAAGATTGCAGAAACTGGAGTAAGTGCAATTCCTATTGAAAGTATTATGGCAGAAGCAGCCGAAAGAGAGATAAGTGAAGACAAGGTCGAGGAAATAATTGAACAATTAAAAAGATCAGGAGAAATATTTGAACCTAAGAGAGGGTTCATTCAAAAAACAGGTTGAAAATGGTAGAACAACAAGGAAGACAAACAGCATACAAGGCATGGATTTCAGATTTAATTAATAATGAATATGTTATTCAAAATGGAGAATGGGAACCAAACTATGTAAAAATTAGAGATAAAAAAGTAACTAGAGTAAATTTAATTGCAATAGTTGTAGATAAATATGATAATGAAGATGGAACTTACTCCTCTTTAACTGTGGATGATAGTTCAGATAATATTACATTAAGAGCATGGAAAGAAGATATTCAGATTTTAAAGGAAGTAAATATAGGAGATATAGTTCTAATAATTGGGAAAATAAAAGAGTATGAGAGATCAAGATACATAATTCCAGAAATAGTAAAACAAGTTGATAATCCAAAATGGGTTGAATTAAGAAAATTAGAATTAAATAAAGAATATGGTGCTCCAAGCGATAGCAAGCAAGAAGTTAAACCTCCACAAAAAGAAGAATCAAATCCAGAACAACCAAAAATAGAAGAAGAAAGTTTAGTTGAAGATTCGCCAGAAGAAGAAGCCTTAGGAGAAGGAGATAGGCAAAAAATTTTAAATTTAATAGAAAAAGATGAATCGGAAGAAGGCGCAGACATAATAAAAATTATCGAAGAGTCGGGCTTAGAAGAAGAATCTGCAAATTCTTTGATACAGGAACTTTTAAAAGAAGGAGAAATCTTTGAAATAAAGCAAGGAAAAGTAAAAATAATAGAATAATGGATTACGAAAAGTTATTAGAACGTGGAATTAAGAAGATACCAAAGAAGAAGAATACTGGTGAAAGATTCGAGATACCCCTAGCAAAAGGTTTTGTAGAAAAAAATAAAACAATAATAAAAAATTTTGGAGAGATTGTTGAAGCATTCAGAAGAGAATCAAAACACTTACTAAAATTTTTACAAAGAGAATTAGCAACACCTGGATCAGTTGAAGGAAAAAGGCTGATTTTAGGGAGGAAAATAAATTCTACAATAATTAATGAAAAAATTAAAAAATATGCGAATGAATTTGTTATTTGTCCAGATTGTAAAAAACCAGACACTCAATTAATGAGAGAAAATAGAATATTATTACTTAAATGTCAAGCATGTGGAGCAAAACATCCAATAAAATCAAAGGTTTAAAATGTATGTAAAAACACACCAATTCCAAGATAGTCAAGTAGTAGCAATTTGTGAAGAAGGATTGTTAGGAAAAAAAGTTTCTGAAGGAGATTTAGAACTGAATATTTCTGAGAGATATTATAAGGGCGAAAAAAAATCTGTGGAAGAAATAAAAGAGATTATGAAAACTGCTAAGAATTTGAATGTGGTTGGTGAAGAACCAATAAAACTGGCAATTGAATTAGGATTAATTGAAGAAAAAGATATTTTAACTATTGCAGGAGTAGAACACGCACAAGTATTCACACTTTAAGATGGCAAGAATATTAGTGGGACAGTCTTACGAAGCAAAGATTCAACTTAGGCCGTTCGATAAGGAAGTTTATGATTTTGTACAAATTAAATTAAAAAAAGAAAATATTGAAGTAATTCATGAACAAAATTTAAAAGAAGGAGTAGATATTTATGTTAATTCTGCAAAGTTTGCATTTGGATTGGCAAAAAAATTAAAGAAACAATTTAAGGGAACTTCAAAAGTATCAAGATCTCTAGTTGGATTGAATAAGAAGGCCGGAAAACAAATTCATAGAATAACCGTTTTGTTTAGGTTGGCCCCTCCAGAAGAGGAAGAAGAATAAAATTATTTTTTAAGAGCTTCAAACAAAACGGCGGCAATAAATGAAAGTAAAATAAAAAAGATTTCAAAAATTTGGTTCAAAAATTGGCCTTGCAACATGTCCCTCTAATTCCCTAGGCAAAGAATAATCTGGATTTTGCGATTGAACACCGGTCCTAGCACATAAATATTCATAACATCCTGTGCTCATACTACCTCTAGCGGCATGTAAACCCTCAGGATTTTCTCGTATAGCAGCAAACATTGGATCAAATTCTGCCGGAGCATTAGCAGATAGAACTCCGCCCAACATCTGTCCCGGAGCAGAAGCGCCTCCTGATGCTACAAATATCATAGTATCATATATTAAATTTTTTCCGATCCCTCCTGCAGCAGAAGCAGCTCCACCTACTTCACCTTCCTCGGCAGCACTAGCTATCTCGGGTATAGAAGATAGTACTACAATTTCCATCCCTACCCATCCAATAGCTCTCCCAAGAGAACTGCCACCACCTACGGGGGGTCTCAAACGCGAACCTCTTTCACCAACCCTAGTTTGATATATAGATATAGTCCATCCTGCTTCAGTAAATGAAGCTCTATTTATTGGAAGATGCCTATTTCCTAGTGTGCTTGAACCGCCTCCTGCAAACTGCATATGCCAACCATGCCGACCGGAATGTCTCTCAAATCTAAAACCTGATTTGGGAATTAAACCATGTCTCTGACCTGCCCTCACAACACTATTAACTTCTCCAACACTAAGAGGATTACTAGTACGTCTACTACTAATACTTTCATACCACTTTGAATAAAATCGACTGTCCGAAATAGCTTGTTGAGGAATTTCAAGCCAATAAAGAAAACTCAAGTAGGACTCTACACATGTGGACCAACTGTGTATCTTTTTCAACATATTGGTAACATGAGATCCTATGTATTCTCAGACATACTAAAAAGAGTCCTAACATATAACAAATACAAAGTTAAACATGTAATGAACGTCACAGACGTAGGTCACTTAACTTCTGATGCAGACGAAGGAGAAGACAAAGTAGAAAAATCTGCAAAAAAACAAAACAAAACTCCGAAAGAAATAACAAACTATTATTTTAAAATATTCAAGGAAGATTCAGTGAAGCTAAACATAGCTTTCCCAGATATTTGGTCTAAAGCAACAGAACACATTAAAGAACAACAAGAATTAGTAAATAAATTAATAAAAAAAGGTTTTACTTACGAAACTTCTGATGGAATATATTTTGACACTTCTAAAATAAAAGATTACGGAAAGCTAGCAAGATTAAATTTAGAAGGTCTTGAAGCAGGAAAAAGAACTGATTTAAGAGAAAAGAAGAATAAAACCGATTTTGCCCTATGGAAATTCTCCCAAGAAAAAAGATTACAAGAATGGGAATTTTTAGGAAGAAAAGGATTTCCTGGCTGGCACATAGAATGTTCTGCTATGTCCACAAAATATCTTGGAGAGCAATTTGACATTCACACTGGCGGAGAAGACCACATTCCAGTACACCATACAAACAGCACTACAACAGAAACAAATCAAACAGGTGTAAATGAAACTAATACAA
>CAZTYO010000001.1:0-60771 GCA_964617925.1 Candidatus Woesearchaeota archaeon | reverse complement strand
AAAATTTAGAAATTTTTTCTAAACTAGAAACTATTCGTTCTTCTTCGTTATATGCCGGTATTAATACTGAAATCTTACTCATTTTTCTTCACCAACACATATTCTTTACACCATTCTTCATCACTAAAAGAATTTAAATCATAATAATTTTCAAAATAACTAAATGGAAACTCTCCAGAATAATCGCAAGAAGAATAAAAAATACATTCAATATCTTCGACATGATTTTTAATCTGTGGAGTTGTCCACTCCCCATAATAAGGTTGAACATTGTCCCAATGAACTGCAGCCAAAGGACTAGAACTAGCAACTCTTGCTTCCTTAGGACATAATTTTAACATTTCTAGAACATCTGATTCTGCATAAAAGGGCTGCGGACCTACAGCATAAGGCATAAAACTAAACAAGATAAAAGAAACAACCACATAAAGGCTCAATAAAATATATTTAAGTTTCTTAAACTTAAAATCAACAAATCCAACTCCTACAATCAAACATAGAACAAACAAGATGGGAACAACATATCTTTCTTCCCTCATTGAAACAAATAATTGAAGGAACCCTCCAAAAAGAATAAGGGGCAATAAAATAAAAAAGAATTTTTTCTCATTCATTTGTTTAATCAGTTTATACAACCCAATTCCTAGAAAAACTATAAGAAAATTCAAGAATAAGAATAAAAAGACCAAATAAAACAAGGGATAATTCATAATAATAATTGGCACACCATGATTTGTTGAAATCGAAGAAAGACCCGCCTTTAAAGAAATAAATGCATCGCCAAACTTAATATAATTATAATATAAATAAATACCAAACAAAGAAAGTGAAGTTAAATTAAAAATAAAGAATTTTTGAACAGATTTTGATCTCCTCTTAAGAACATTCCAACCAAGTTTTAAACAAAGTGGAACAACTAAAAATGCAACAGGATACCGGATTAACATAGCAAGACCTGCAGAGATACCAGCAATAAAAAAACTTCTAAATTTCCCATCAATTAAAACCAAATAATATGCAAGTAAAATAAAAAATGACGCCGGAACACTAGAATACAACCTAAATCCTAAAAAGAAAAAAATTGCATTAAGAGATAAAATAAAACTTGCAAATAATGCGATTTTTTTATCGAATATTTTTTTTCCAATTAAATAAACTAAATAAACAATCCCAAAACTACAAAAAACTTCAAGCAACCTACCAAAAAAAACAACATCTAAATTTAATTTCCACAATAATCCAAGGATAAATGGCCAACCAATTGGCCTAAGAAACTCCCAAAAACCAAAAGTTCCAAACATACTCTTGGCCATTCCAATATAGACTGCCGAATCCCACCAGATACCGCTAAACCTACTAAAAAAAATCAATCGCAATATAGCAGATAAAATAAGAATGTATAAAATAAATTTATGTTCCCTAAAAAACTTATGAATCTTCAATTTCATTTTCAATTTCAGCCTCAAGTTCAGGTTCAGAAACAATTTCGCTCTCTTTTTCAATAACTTCTTCAGATTTAGAAACAGTTTCAACCTTCTCAGTTAATTCAACATTAGATTCAGGATTATTCATAAATTTAGATTTAAGTTCATCTTGAACAACATCAAAATAATCATAGAACTTTTGACTCAATTTTAACAACTTAGTCCTACCAAATCTTTCTGAAGTAACAAACCCTTCTTCTTTTAATTTTCTAATATGATCATATGACTTATTTCCACGAATAGAAACAACATCACATTGAATAGCAGGTTGTTTATACGCAACTACTGCAAGAGTTTTCTGAGTTGGTAAATCAAGTTCTGCATCATCTAATAATTTTTCAGTAAGATGTAAAAATTCTTTTCTAATATTTAATTTCCATCTTCCTCCATCTTCAACAATATCTAGGGCAGTCTCCCTTTTAGCATATTCTTCTTTTATCTCATTTAATAATGTTTTAAGATATCCAACACTTCCAATACCACACATTCTACTAATATCATCAAGTTTCAAGAATCTTCCAGTAGTAAAAAGTATCGCCTCTATTTTTTTCTTATCTTCAGACATATCAAGAAATAAAACATAAAGAATTTAAATAACTTACTAAATTGCATACCTTAAGAAAGCAGCAACCATTCCAATTTCTTTTAATTGTTGACCTTCTTCAGTATCAACTGAAATAACTTTTATATCTGCACCAGTATCTGCAGCACCTTTTTCCAATTCATCAATAAGTTTTTGTTCTGTTTTTTCAGAAATAAGAATTTTCTCAACTGCTGCACGGTCAAGCATCATTTTAACATTTTCTTCACCATAAACAACTTTTTTTGAACCTTTAGCTAATTCAGAAAAGAAATCTTCCATAATCTTTTTTTCTTCTATTATATCTTCCTTAGCCAAAGTTTCATGACTTTTGTCAACAAGTTCATTTAATCCAAATTCACCAGTATAACTAAGATCCTGGACACTTTTTATTTTAGTTTTAATCCTATTGTCCATATAATCTCCATCAATAAAATATTCTTTAGTTGGACCGGGACCACCAACAAGTATTCCTTTCAAAGATTTCATCTCAAGAAATTCTTTATTAACTGCAACCGCAATTCTCTTAAAAAATTCATGCATTGCTTCTTCCCTGAGTCTTGCATACCTTTGCTGACTTTGACCACCTTTTGTTGTTTTACCTGGAACATTAGAAGTAAAACTGGCCAACTCAATTATCGCAGTTCCCTTCAATAATCCAACATTGCCTTCACGCCTATCAACAACAAGTAAACCATAAGTTTCTTTATGCTCCATCATATCTTTAAGAATACTAGTAACAAAAGTTTGATCACACCTATAAATTCTAGTTTGTAAGGGTTGAACGGGCTCTATACTAAAAACTTCAATATTAATCTTACTTTCATTAGTAGAAGTATTTCCTGCAAAAATTGCTAATCCATTTTCGGGAGTTTTTTTATATAATTTTAATTGCCTAATTGCTTTTTCAAGACTATCTATAACATTTTTTCTAGTTCTTGCATCTTTAATATTTGAAGCAGTATGTTGTTCTTGTGAAAGGTGTTCAATAATTTTGTGAATATTGTATCCTGAAGGGATATACACAGAAACTAATTCTGTATGTCTGCCCCTAATAGAATCCAGATGATTTACAAATTTTTTCAATTCTAACTTTTCTTTAATATCCATTTTAAAATAAAATTTTTAATTTTGTACCAGAATCAACTGACTTAGCACAAGTAACTGCCTTTAAATCTTCAATACTACTCCTTAATAAAGATTCATCTTCTTTCTTTAATACTAAATCAATTTCTGTTTTCAAGGATTTACTATATTTTGCTTTTGTTTGTCTAACTTCTGTTAAAACAGCAATGAAATTATCCCATATTTTTTCAGAAATAGGATCATCTAATTTTTTATCATATTTTGGCCATTTTGAAACATGAATACTTTCAACTTTTTCAATATCTGCAAATGAAGCAAGATATAATTCCTCAGTAATAAATGGCATAATGGGTGCAAACAATTTTAATATTCCATTAAGCAAATAATAAAGAGTATATTGTGCACTTTTCTTTTCTTCTTCTCCCCTCTTATCTGGATTATACAACCTATCCTTAGAAACTTCTAAATAATTATCACAAAATTGTGTCCAGAAAAATGAATCAGTTAATAATCTAGATTTTGAATATTCATATTTATCAAAAGATTCAGTGGCTTCTTTAATTAAATTATTAAACTTAGATAAAATCCCATTATCTAGATCAGTTAAGTTAACTTTTTTATAATCAAAGTCTTTCAAATGCATAAAAGAAAATTTGGAAGCATTCCATAATTTAGTTATTGTTTTCAATCCTGCCCTAACATCTTCTTCCCTGTAAGATAAATCTCTTCCCAAATGCGCTCCAGAAGACCAGAATCTTAAAGCATCTGCCCCATATTTTTCAAGAACTTGGGAGGGTTCAACAAAATTTCCAAGAGATTTACTCATCTTTTTTCCATTCGAACCAAGTCCATGTCCAGAAATAATAATATCTTTCCAAGGAACTTCTTTATCATGATAATAAGATTTTACAATACTATAAAATGCCCAAGTTCTAATTATATCATGTGCTTGTGGTCTTAATGACATTGGCAACAATTTAGTTTTATTATAAGCATCATTTATTTTTGTAGTTACAGAAGAAGTCATCCAAGTATCCATAACATCCATCTCAGGAATTAAATCTTCTTTCTTATATCCTTCAGGAACACTTCCATCTCTAGGATCAATTGGTAATTCACTTAATTTTGGAAGAACTACTTTTCCAGTTTTTTTATCATACCAAACCGGAAATGGAACTCCATAAAATCTTTGTCTAGATATAACCCAATCCCATTGTAAATTTTCAACCCAATGTTCATACCTAGTTTTCATAAATTCTGGATGCCAATTAACTTTATTTCCTTGTTTAATTAATTTAGTTTTATAATCTAACACATTTATTACCCATTGTGGAATTTTCAAAAATTCAATTTCAGCACCAGACCTTTCACTAACATTTACAACATGAGTAATTTTTTCTTGATTTGTTAATAGTTTATTTTCTTTCAAATTTTCAATTATTCTATCTCTAGCTTCTTTTATTTTCAATCCAGAATATTTCTCTGCAAAATCATTCATCTTGCCATCTTCAGTAATTGAAATTCTAAGATCTAACTTATATTTGGCCCATTTCTCAATATCTTCTTTATCACCAAAAGTACAAACCATCATCAAACCAGTCCCCTTATCAATTTCAACCGATTCATCTTCTAAAATTGGAACTTCATAATTAAAAAGCGGAACAATGGCCTTTTTTCCTTTGAATTTTTTATATTTTTTATCCTTAGGATTATAAAATAACCCAACACAAGCAGATAACAATTCTGGACGAGTAGTAGAAATTATTAAATTTTCATCACCACATTTAAAAATCAAATCATTAAAATGAGATGATTTTTCAACATCTTCTAAATCTGCTTGAGCCAAACTAGTTTGTAATTTAACATCCCAAATAATGGGAATGTCAGTTCTTTTAAGAAATCCTTTTTTATATAGATCAATAAAAGATTTTTGAGCAACAAGAGTAGAACGTGAATCAATTGTAGAATATGTAAGATCCCAATCAACACTTATTCCAAGCGAATCCCACAAATTTTTATAATTCTCAATTCCTTTTTTAGTTTCAGATAAACATAATTTAGTAAACTCTTTTCTAGAAATTCTAGATTTATTCACATTATGTATTTTTTCAACAAATCTTTCAGTGGGTAACCCATTGTCATCAAAACCCATTGGGAAAAAAACGTTAAACCCTTTCATTCTTTTGTATCTAGCAATAAATTCAAATTGTGAATAATGCATTGCATGGCCAACGTGCAGATGAGAAGCAGAAACATATGGAGGGGGAGTATCTATAGAAAATATGGGTTTTTTAGATTTAGCATCAAAGTTATAGATTTCTTTATCTTTCCAATATTTTTCTAACTTTTCTTCAGCAACCTTAGAATCATACTTTTTTGCAAGTTCCATAGAAGTAATTCTTAAAGGGAAATATTTAAACCTTTCTTTAATAAAAATTCATGGTCTTTCTATCTTTTGTAGCAACATAAGTAATTGGATCAACTGCCATTCCATCCCTTGCAGCAATAGTTTGAACATTGGTTTTTCTTTGAATTTTCCTTGCTTGATAAATAGGATCCTGTTCTAACATTTTTTGTCCAAAATGAGTAAGAATTGCCAACCGTGGTCTAATTTCTCTAATTAACTTAATTGCATCATCAGAAGACAAATAATCTTCAGAAGTATGTCCAAAAGGCATAACTATATTCAATATCAACACATCGCTACCTTTCAAATCTTCTGCCAATTCAGGAAAATATCCAGTATCAGAAGTATAACCAACAGAAAATTTATCATTGACAAATTTAAAACCAACTCCAGTAGAGTCATTACTTTGTGTTTTTAATGCAGTAATTTTAATATTATTATTAAATTTCACTGTATGTCCTGCATCAAGAGGAACATATCTTTCAACATATCTCCTATGCATTTTAGTCAAATAAGGTTTAACTTTTTCATCTCCATAAATAATTGATCTACTAGCCAATAGAATACCTGACTTATCAAGTCCGGAATGAGTCATAGCATCAATCATAACATTAATATCGTTACAATGGATAAGACCATTATGGCTAGCCAATAAAACGTTAGTCTCTCTTGGATTTATCCCATAATCTTTTGCTTTAACTAAAGAACCTGGTCCAGGATCTAAATGAAATTGAATACCACTAATTCGTAAAACTATTCCTCCGGAAGATCTCATTTGACGTCCAACAGAAAAACGATCACCTCCTGTTCCCAAAAATACAATTTCATTTAAAGACATTATTAAAATAAAAGAACTATCCATCATTTTTAAAGATTTATAGACTATATAAAAGAAATAAAGAAAAATTAGTAAATGTAGAAAGATTTAAATAACAACTTTTAGATACTCAAACCCATAATGGGGCGGTAGCTCAGCCTGGGAGAGCACTAGACTGAAGATCTAGGTGTCGGGGGTTCAAATCCCTCTCGCCCCATTTAAATAAGAGGTAAATTAAAAATGACCCTCGAGAAAATAATTAAAAAAGGCAAAAAAACCTTAATAAGTGCCCTTATTGCAGCACAAGCAATGTCAATTAATTCTTGTTCAAATCCACTTGATGAAAACAGCAGTACAAATTACATAGAATTTCAAGAAGAACAAACAAATTCTGAAGGAGAAGTTATTTTTGAAAATGGAGAGATAATAAATATAATTGATTCAGAAACACATGAATCAATAGAAAATATAATTGTAAATTATTATCATGATGAATCAGAAAATTATAAAATAATAACTATACAAGAAGAAAATGAAATTTATTTGCCTGCAATAAGGTATCTAGAAGATTTTTCGGCAGAAACTATAGAATTACAGAATCCTACAAATCAAGGATACACATTTAGAGAATTAAACGAAGAAAATGATCCATTCAAAAAATTTCTAAGAGAAGCAATTGAAACCGAATCACAGAATAGAGAAACAGATTGTTCAAACTATATCACTTCAATTACTGGAGAAACATTACTAAATGATTTAGATTTATTTGATGTAGCAATTTCATACATAGTTCCAAAAGGAGGAATAATAATCGAAGCAGTACATTTACTTCAAAATTTAGAAGCAATTCTAAATGGATATCCAAATTTTGAAGAGATGACATTAGCAAACAATTGGGATGTCTATAATCTAGAAATTCCAGGAAATCAACAAGTTGAATTTCAAATGTTCATAGAAAGCAATCAACCGCAAGCAATTATGTACGAACCTACATTAGAAGGTAGAATAATAACATTAACTTCTGAAGTAAAAGATAAAACAATATATGAAGATGAAATCAATGGAGATATGATTGACAAAACAATACCTTGTGCAGGCAACACTGAAGAACATAATTTTTCAATTGCTAGAGTATTTAGAAATATAGACACTGGATATTCTTGGGCATATTATAGTTCATTAAACCCAGATTCATTAATTTCGACAGAAACAGAAACTAGAGCATTTGAATCTGAGATTATAGACATGGACAATTTAATTAATTACTTTAGTCCAGGAAATTGGGAAAGTTATACATACTATTATGACGATACAAGTTATGAAATAAACCAAGGAACTTCAAATACTATCCAATTTACAATTGAAGAATAGCAAAATTTTATAAAGATTAAAAAAAGAAAAAAACTAGAGGTGATTAAATGAAAACTCATTCTAATAAAAAAGGGGCAATCGAATTGTCTATGACAACAATAATTGTAATTGTAATTGGAGTCACATTATTAACACTTGGACTAACGTGGGTAAAAAATATATTTGACAAGGGAGGTTCACTTGGGGATGAAGCATTTCTTGAAGCAGACAGAATGGTAAGAGAAATAATGGCAAGCGACGATGACTTTTTCATATCAGGACTATCATTTGAAATAAAACCTGGAAACATTAGAACAGTAGGAGTAGGAGTGAGAGATTATAACGGATGGGGAGATGTTATACTAAACTTAGCATTAAGTGGAAACGATCCAGCCTGTGAATTAGATTGGATAAAAACACCAACTACTGCATTACCCACTGAAGAAGGAGACCTAACTTCAATACCTTTTCAGATAAATATTCCAAAAGGTACACCGATAGGGCCAACTTGTTTTTATACACTAATTGCAGAATCTGCATCAGGCGAACAATATGGAACAGGTACAATAATTGTTAATTTAATGGGAGAATAAACTTTATATACTTCTTCTTTCTTTTTTATTTTTATGAAAGTCTATAATACATTAACTAGAAAAAAAGAAGAATTCAAACCAATAAAGAAAGGACAAGTTGGTATGTATGTATGTGGACCAACAATTTATGATTATGGACATTTAGGGCATGGAAGATCAGCAGTTAATTTTGATGTAATAAGAAGATATTTTGAATTTCAAAAATATAAAGTAAATTTTATATTTAATTATACAGACATAGATGATAAAATTATAGAAAGAGCAAACAAAAATAAAATAACAGTTAAAGAATTAACTGGCAAATTTTCAAAAATATATGATGAAGATTATAAAAAATTAAACATTTTAAAACCTACAAAAAATCCAAAACCTACAAAACAAATTAAAGAAATAATAGAATTAATAAAAGATATCGAAAAAAATGGAGTTACATATCAACTAAAGGACGGATTATATTTTAACACTTCTAAATTAAAAGATTATGGAAAATTATCACATCAAGATATAAAACAACTTCAAGCAGGAAGAAGAATAAAAAAAGATGATAATAAAAAAAATTATCAAGACTTTGTTATTTGGAAATTAGCAAAAGAAGGAGAACCATCGTGGAAAAGTCCATGGGGAGAAGGGAGACCCGGATGGCACATAGAATGTTCTGCCATGTCAAAAGCATATCTTGGAGAAACTTTTGATATTCATGGAGGAGGACAAGATTTAATATTCCCCCATCATGAAAATGAAATAGCTCAATCAGAAGCAGCAAATAAAAAACCATTTGCAAATTATTGGTTACATAATGGATTTATTCAAGTAAACAAAGAGAAAATGTCAAAATCATTAAATAATTTTTTCACATTACAAGAAATATACAAAGAATATGCACCAGAAGTAATTAGATATATGATTATTTCAGCACATTATAGGGCCCCAATAGATTTTTCTAAAAAAAATCTTGAACAAGCAAAAAATGCATTACAAAGAATTACAGATTTTGTAGAAAATGCAAGGAAATCAAAAACAAATATTGACAAAAAGATAATAAAAGATACAGATAAAAAATTCATAAAATCAATGAATAACGATTTTGATACACCTAATGCAATCGCAGCAATATTTGAATTCATAAAAAAAGCAAATAAAGAAGGAAATGGAAAGAATGCATACAATTTCTTAATAAAACTTGATAAAATTCTCGGATTAAATTTAGACAAAATAGAAAAAATTCCAAAAGAATTAATCACTCTTGCAAATCAAAGAGAAATAGCCAGAAAAGAAAGAGATTGGAAACTTGCAGATCAATTAAGAGAAAAAATAAACAAAGAAGGCTTTATGATTGAAGATTCCAACACTGGCCCAAAACTAAAAAAAATTAAATAGAAACATTTTTAAACAAAAGCTAAGCCTTTTGAAGAAGATAATTAAATAAAATGGTAATAGATAATGCACCAATAAACAAATTAATAGAAAACTCTGCTGTAGAATTAAAAAAGATGGATAGCATCACTGCACCAGAATGGGCAAAATTCGTGAAAACTGGAGCTCACAAAGAAAGAGTACCTTCAAATGAAGATTGGTGGTACACTAGAGCAGCAGCAATATTAAGAAAAGTATACAAATTAGGTCCAGTGGGAACTTCAAAGCTTAGAATCAAATTTGGTGGAAAAAAGGCGAGAGGTCATAAACCAGAAAAATTCTATAAAGGATCAGGAAATATAATCAGAAAAATTTTGCAACAATTGGAATCTGCAGAATTAATAAAACAAACAAAAAAAGGAGTTCATCATGGAAGAGTATTAACTCCAAAAGGACAATCATTCCTAAACAAAATTTCAAAAGAAACAAAATAAAATGGCAAGACACATAAATCCAGCAAAAAAACAAAGGCTAGCTAAAAAAGGCAAGCAAAGAAAATGGGCACCATTTTGGGTAGTACCAAAAATAGCTGGAGTCGGGAAGAAGATTCACCCATCAGTCTTTACAAAAGTAAAAAGAAACTGGAAAAGAACAAAGATTAAACCGTAAAAATGGCAGATAAAAAAGAAAGAATTTACACAATCCCATTAAGAAAAGAATTTTTGAAAGCACCTAAATATAAAAGATCTGCAAAATCAATTAGAGCCATAAAACAATTTTTAATGAAACATATGAAAACTGAAGCAGCTTCATTAGGAAATTATCTCAATCAAGAAATCTGGAAGAATGGTCCAAAAAATCCTCCTTCCAAAGTAACTGTAAAAGTTATAACAGAAGAAGGAATTGCAAAAGCAGAAATAGTTGGAGCACCAGAAGAAATAAAGGAAGAACCTAAGAAAGATTCAAAAAAGAAAAAAGAAACTATTGAAAAAAAATCTGCCAAGAAAAAAGAAGTTCCAAAAGCAAAAGAGCTTGAAGAAAAAAAAGAAGTGAAGAAAAAAGTAACTAAAAAAGTTCCAACTGCTTCAGAATTAAAAGAGAAGAAAGAAAAGAAAGAATGAACCTTCTCCCATTTGAAAAGATAGAAAGAAAAATTCTAACAAAACAAGAATCTAGTTCTAATAAAGAATTCGGAAAATCTCCAAATAAAAGGGACATCAAAGAATTACTAAAATATGGAATAATTAATGTTAACAAACCAGAAGGTCCAACATCTCACCAAATAACTGCATACTTAAAAGAAATATTAGATATAGAAAAGGCAGGACATTCTGGAACTTTAGATCCAAAAGTAACCGGAGTACTTCCAACTGCAATTGAAAAAGCAACAAGAATTGTACAATCGTTATTAACAAGCGGAAAAGAATATATCTGTTTAATGAAAATTCATGAAAAAAAAGACGAAAAAAAAGTAAGAGAAATTATAAACTCTTTCATTGGAAAAATAGAACAACTCCCCCCAATAAGGTCGGCAGTAAAAAGAAGAAAAAGGACAAGAGAAATTTATTATCTAGAAATATTAGAAATAGATGAAAGAAACGTATTATTTAGAGTAGGTTGTCAGGCTGGAACATACATAAGAAAATTGTGTCATGATATAGGTCAAAAATTAGGAACAAGTGCACATATGGCACAATTAATAAGAACCAAGGCAGGACCTTTCAAAGAAGATACTTGGCATTCGTTACAAGAAATAAAAGATGCATATGAATTTTACAAAGAAGGAAATGAAAAACCATTAAGAGAAATTATTTTACCAATTGAAAGAGCAATAGAACATTTACCAAAAATTTGGATAACAGATAGCACAGTAGATGCAATTTGCCATGGTGCAGAATTAGCAATACCCGGAATTGCTAAAATACATTCAAAAATAAACAAAAAAGATCAAATTGCAATCATGACATTAAAAAACGAATTAGTTGCAACTGGAATTGCAGAACTAAACTCAGAAGAAATATTGAAAAAAGAGAAAGGAATATCTGCAAAAACAAAAAAAGTATTCATGATAAAGGGAACATATCCAAAATACAACAAAAAATAAAATGAAACACATACATATAACTCGAGACTCTGAAATTCCTTTAATGGGCGCGATTCAATTTGGAATAATTGACAGAGGAACAAACTTATTACAAATAAGGGCAACTTCAGTATGTAATCTTAGTTGTCCATTTTGTTCAACAGATGCAGGCCCAAATTCAAAAACTCACAATACAACTTATTCGGTAGATATAGATTATTTAATAGATTGGGTAAAAGAGGTTGTAAAATACAAGGGAGAAAAAGAGATAGAAGCAAATTTAGATTCTGTAGGTGAACCATTTGCACATAAAAATTTCATAGAATTAGTAGAAAAAATTGGAGAGATAAATGGAATTTACAAGATATCTATGCAATCTAATGGGACATTACTAACAAAAGAAAAAATAGATGAACTAGATAAAATAGGAATCCCTATGAGAATAAATTTATCAATCCATTCAACAGAAAAAGAATCTGCTAAGGAACTTGCAGGAAACAATAGTTACGAAATAAACCATATTGTTGAGATGGCAAGATACATCAATTTAAAGAAAAATATAGAACTACTTCTAGCACCTGTTTGGTTATCTGGAAAAAATGATGAACAAATAGATAATATTATAGAACTTTCAAAAGAATTAAAATGTTTAATTGGAATTCAAAAATATGAGATATATAAGTATTCAAGAAAAATGAAAAAGATGAAGAACTTAACTTTCTGGAAATTTTATAAAAAACTTGAAGAATGGGAAAAAAATCACAATACAAGTTTAAAATTAAATTCAGACATATTTAAATTTAGAAAATTACCAAGATTTCCAAAAACAATGGACATTAACCAAAAAATTTATGCAAAAATAAAAATTCCAGGTTGGACAAAAGATCAAATGATTGGAATAGCAAACAATAGGTGCATAACCATAAACAAATGTAAACAACCAATTGGATCAACAGTAAAAATTAAAATAGTGCAAAACAAAAACAACATATATCTAGCAAATTTAGCATAATTATCCAATATGTTTGAATAATTCTAATAAAATTACAACTAATGTGTAGTTTCAAAATACTTATATAATAAAAAAATCAAATATTAAATATTAATTTTAAAAAATATAAGGGAGGTAGATTTATATGGCTAAGAAAAAAGCAACATGGGACAAGTGGGCATTTACTGCAGCTTGGGTATTAGCACTATTTTTAGCAGTAGCTGGTGCTTTCGGATTTGCATTTACTAATCAATATGCATATTTAGTTCTAGTTGTACTTGGTATCATAGTAGGGTGGCTATACAGTGCGAAAGATGTTATGCCGTTAATGTGGCTTATATTATTATTTGTACTATTGTCTCAATTCACACCAATTTTAGATAGCGGATTTTACGTTGGTGCAATTGCAGGATCCTTCTTTGAACTGTTCAAAGTATTCTTAGGTACAACAGGTCTTTTTGTAGTATTTAAGAAAATATATAGCATGTTATGCTAATTTTTCTTTTTCTTTTTCTTTTTTTAAAAACCCTATAGAAATAAATATAGTAAAAAGTTTTAAATACACTTAAACAAATTAAACAAATATGCCAGAAGAAGATATTATTGGAAAAAGAAAACAAAAGTTGAAAAACTTGAAAGAAAGTGGAATAAATCCATTTCCATATAGTTTTGATAAAAAGAATAATGCAAAAGAACTTCAAGAAAATTTTAGTAAACTTAAGAAAGAAGAGAAAACAAGAAAGAAAGCTAGTATCGCTGGAAGAGTAATGGTATCTAGAATAATGGGGAAAATTTCTTTTTTTGAAATTCAAGACCAAACTGGTAGGATTCAGATTTATGCTTCTAAAAAAACATTAGAAAATTATAATACTTTAAAAAAAATTGATAACGGAGATTTTATTGGAGTATCTGGAACAATTTTTAAAACAAGAACTGGAGAAATAACAATAGATGTTAAAAATTTTGAATTATTATCAAAAAATATTCTTCCATTACCTTCAAAATGGCATGGCCTAAAAGATGATGAAATAAGATATAGGCAAAGATACTTAGATTTAATCTCAAATCCAGAAGTAAAAGAAGTATTCTTCAAAAGAGCAGAAATAATTAAGGCAATTAGAGAATTTTTAGATTCAAAAGGATTTATGGAAGTAGATATACCCACATTACAAACAATATATGGTGGAGCAAATGCAAGACCATTTAAAACACACATCAATGCATGGGACATGCCAATCTATCTTAGTATATCTCCCGAACTACATTTAAAAAGATTATTAGTTGGAGGATTTGAAAAAGTATATTCATTAAATAAATCATTTAGAAATGAAGGAGTTGACAGAACCCATAATCCAGAATTTACAATGTTAGAGTGCTATCAAGCTTATGCAGACTATACAGATATGGAAAAATTGACTGAAGATTTATACAACTATGTAGCAAAAAAAGTTCTGGGAACTACAAAAATAGAATACCAAGGGCAAAAGATAGATTTAACTACACCTTGGAAAAAAATAACAATGATAGATTCATTGAAAAAATATGCTAAAATTGATATAAATAAATTAGAAGATAAACAACTTCAAGAATTATTAAAAAAACATAAGATTAATCTTAAACCATTCAATAGAGGATTAGCAATTAATGAACTATTTGAAGAATTAGTTGAAGATAAATTGATTCAACCAACTTTCATAAAAGATCATCCAAAAGAAACAACACCATTATGTAAACAAAAAAGAACAAATCCAGACTTAATAGAACGATTTGAACCTTTTATTAATGGATGGGAAATTGGAAATGCATATTCAGAATTAAATGATCCAGTGCTTCAAACAGAACTTTTAGAAGAACAAGAGAAAGCAGGCAGAGGTGGAGACGAAGAATATCATCCAATGGACAAAGATTTCATAAGAGCTATTGAAACAGGTATGCCTCCAGCAGGAGGACTTGGATTAGGAATAGATAGGATGATGATGTTACTTACAAATTCTCCTTCAATAAGGGACGTTATACTATTTCCAACAATGAAACCTGAAGAAGAACAATAAAATTTATAAATAGATTTCTCCTTAAATTAACAAGAGATTACCTGGAAGGTCAAAATTTAAAAATAGGAGGAAATAAAAAAATGTTAGTTGTAAAATCTAAAGTAAAAGAATTCACAGGGGACTTAAACGTAGCAGGAGATTTCGCAGAAGCACTTGATAAAGAACTTCAAACTGTAATAAATAAAGCATGCGAAAGATGTAAAGCTAATGGAAGAAAAACAGTACAAGCAAGAGATTTATAATCTCTTTTTTTCTTTTTTATTAACCAAAACTTATTTTAATTAAACATACAATTTAATTCTATGAAAAGCAAAGGAACCAGAGCAGAAAGAGAACTTCTACACCTATTTTGGGAAAATGAATGGGCTGCTATGCGGTCTGCAGGTTCTGGATCAACAACAAGACCATCTCCGGATTTATTAGCCAGCAAAAATAAAACAACTTTTGCAATAGAATGTAAATCAATAAAAAGTAAAAGCCATCATTTTAATAAAAAGGAAATTGATGAGTTAAAATTATTTTCAGAACTTTTTGGAGCAACTGCATTAATAGGAATGAGATTTGATGGAAAGGGATGGTACTTTTTAGATGTTAACAATTTAACACCTAACAAAAATGGAAACTTTACAATTTCACTAGAACTATCAAAAGAAACAGGAATTACATTTAACAAATTAATAGAAATCAAATGAAAGTATTATATGGGATTCAAGCAACAGGGAATGGGCACATAACACGTTCAACAGAGATTATAAAAGAATTAGAAAAACTTGGGCACAGTATTAAAGTAATATTAAGCGGTAGAGATCCAAAAGAAATAAAAAAATTAAAACTATTCAAGGAATATGATGCATATAAGGGAATAACCTTTGTAATAAAAAAAGGAAAAGTAGATTATCTAAAAACTCTCTCAAACATAGATTTAATTCAAACATATAAAGATTTCAAAAAATATGATATAAAAGAAATAGATTTAGTTATTACTGATTTTGAACCAATTTCATCTAGAATAGCTAAAAAAAACAAAATTCCATGTATTGGGATAGGCCATCAATATTCATTTTTACACAAAATACCAGTTCCAAAATTAATAAAAAAAGATTACTTAAATAAAATATTTATAAAAAAATTTACAAAAATTGATTATAATATTGGATTACATTTTCATCATTTTAATCAACCAATTCTACCACCAATAATAAAACAAGAAATAACTAACAAAAAAATAGCAAAAAATAAAATATTAATATATTTACAACACGAAGATAATGAAAAATTAAAAAAATTATTAAAAAAATTCAAAAAATATGAATTCAACATATATGGGAAAAAAGAAAAAAAGAAAAAAATTAACATAAAAGAAAGAGGATTTTCTAGAAAGAATTTTTTAAAAGATTTAGAAGAATGTGAGGGAGTCATATGTAATGCAGGTTTTGAATTACCTGCAGAAGTTCTAAAATTAGGAAAAAAATTGCTAGTAAAACCAATAAGAGGACATACAGAACAAGAAGCAAATGCTATGTCTCTTGAATCCCTAGCATATGGAAAAAGTACAAAAGAAATAGATGAAAAGATATTATCGGAATGGTTAAACACAAAATCAAAAATTAAAATTGATTACCCAAATGTAGCAAAAGAAATAGCAAAATGGATTGATGGAGGTAATTTTGAAGATATTTCTCAATTAGTTAAAAAAACATGGAAAAAAACAAAAGTATCACAACAGTAATTTTTATTTTAATTCTATTTTCTTTAATTCACAGTACTTATGCAACCACATTCATAAATGAAATAATGTACAATCCATCTGGATCAGACAATAACAAAGAATATATTGAAATATATTCTGATGAGTTTCAATTCATTACAAACTTATCAATAAGAGATACAACTTCAGAAGATGCCCTAGAATTATTAAAAGAAGGAAACAACAATTACCACCTCATTGTAGAAGAGGGATTTAATTATTCAAATATAAATTCCGCAGTATACTCAGTTGGAGCAACAATTGGAAATCAATTAGGAAATACTGGAGATCTAATAATAATCCTAAACAACAACACAATAATTGATGCTACTCATTATTATCCAGAATGGGGAGCAAATGGAAACAACAAAAGTTTATGTCTACTACAAAGCAGATGGATTGAATGCATTCAATCACCTGGAAACAATAATACTATTCAAACATTCATGAACATAAGAATAAATGAATTCTTACCGGATCCGGAAGGACATGATGATGCCCCCATGCCAGAAGGAGAATGGATTGAACTTTACAACCTAGGAGAAACAGTTGATCTAAAAGGAGCAAAATTAAAAGATGAATTTGGAAGAAACATTACAATCTCAGAAACAACTACTTATCAAACAATAATAGAAAAAGAAGGATATTTGGTAGTTTACACAAATGGATTATCTGGTTTTCTAAATAATAAAGAGTTAGAAGAAATCACACTATTTGACAAAAATGATAATCAATTAGATAAACTCTCATATAGTGATTCAAAAGAAGGAAACTCTTGGTCATTAATAAATAACTTATGGAGGTTTTCAAAACCAAGTCCAGGAGAAAAGAATCCAGATGACTCAGAAAAAAGTAAAAAATCAAAGTTGAATATAGAAAAAATATACATAGGCTCAGATAATAGGTCTGAATTCGGAGACAGCATCAGAATGAAAGTTGTAATTTATAAAGGAAATACGTCAAAAAACTCAATAAATGCGTATGTCATTTCTCAGAATAATGAAAAAATTTCAAAAACAACAAAGATAAACTTAAACTCAAGATATACTGAATATGAACTAACCATTCCAATTCAACTATACCCAAACTGTAACGAAAAATATCAAAACGGGAGCTATTCAATGATATTGGAGGGATTAGACAATAAAACAAAAAAAAATTTTCGGGTTGAAGGATTTTCCAAAGAACTATGTAAAATAATCAAAATCGGATATTCAGAAGAAGAAATAGTATCTTTAATGGAAGAAGAAAACAACGTAGAAACAATTATAAACAACAATAATAACACAACAAGTAATATTGTTTATGAATCAACTGGCAAAAAATCAATGAATATGGCAATTTACTTCTTTTGTTTCATATTGATATTAGTAATCATTCAATTAGGTTTAGAAAATGGAAAAGATAAAAATTAACACAATAATAGAAATAGTGGGCATGCCAAAAGAACATGTGGAAAAAACTATGAGACAAGTAGTAGAATTGATAGAAAAAGACGAAGAAATAAAAAAACTAAATCATGATACTGCAGAAGCAAAGTTAGTGAAAGAAATGTGGTCAACATTTACTGAATTTGAATTAGAATTTAATAATTTTAAAAAATTAACAGATTTCTGTTTTAACTTTATGCCTTCTTCAATTGAAATAATTGAACCAGAGACAAATAAACTTTCATCAGGAAGTATTGAAGAAATGTTAAATGATGTTTTAGCAAAATTACATCAATATGATATGGCACTAAAAAGAATGATAATGGAAACGCGTGCTAAAGAACAACAGGCTAAGAAGACTGAGGAAGAGGAAAAGTAGGCTTAGGTCTACCTTTTATTCTTTTATAGATTAAATAACTAAACAAAATTAAAATTATCAAAATTATCATAAACACTATTTTTCCATCATTTTTTTCAGTCTCATTTGGAGTATCAACAGTGCAGAGTCCGGAAGTTAAATTGCAAACCCATCCGGTTGGACAACTATCCATAGTACAATAAGAATCAGTTTCATTAATACATAAACCCGTTTCAACAGAACAAATGCCAGATTCACAACCTTCAGTTCTACAATCTATGTGGCCAAGAGGATGATTAATTATTTCTACAAAAAATGGAAAGTCATCATAATAAGAACCTGAATCAAGAGTCAAACTACCAGAATAAACTCCAATTTGAATAGTATGATTTTCATTAACATTAATATTTAACTTCTTAGTCTCTCCTGCCAAAATACTTTCAATTGTTACATATTCTAGATCAATAATACTCAAAAGATTTCCAGTTAAATTCAAAGCTATATCATAAATATCAAAATCATAAGAATTAGTTATTTCAATATATCCTTTCTTATCTTCATCAGCAAATAAAGTCATATTAAATTCTGAAACTGGAGAATCAAAAAATAAATCTCCTTCAACAGGAAGTTGATTTTCTTCAGATTCTAATTCCCCAAACCACACAGGAATTTCATAAGAACCATTAAGATAGCTAACACTAATAGTTTGATATTCTGATCTATCCAAGAGTAAATTATCAATATAAATATCATAATTAATCGAATCCATGGATTCAATCAAAAAATTGGAATTAGAAAGGACAATACCTTCAGAATCACTACTACTTACTTCAACTTCTAAATTTTCAGTTCCAGTATTATAAAAATCGAGAGTAAATAATTCACCTGCCCGAAATTGATCAATTATTAAGATAGCAGGATTAACATAAAGAGTATGATTTAATGAAGAAATATTAAAAGATTCATTCAATTCTGATTGAATTAAATTATTTTCTTCAAGATAAATTATATTTTCAACAATAAGAGTATAATTTCCTTCATTAAAATCGGGGTGAATATTAAAGTAAATATAAAACTTATCTTCCAACAGTTTAAAGAATAAAAAAGGAATTGAAATTTCTATTCCTTCTGAATCAAAAAATTTAACATCATTACGGGACAAATCTTCAACTAAATCAACAGAGATATCTATCTCAGCCTGAAAAGTCTCACCAACATTATAATTATCCTTACTAAAGATTATATCATCAGCAGAAACCATAGAACACAATAAAAGAAATAAAAATACAAAACCTATTTTTCTCATAATTATCGCCCCTTGCCCTTCAAAAGATCCTTGGCCTTTTTTATAGATTCATCAAGTTCACTTTCTAATTTATGGTCCTTTCTACTTGGAGCATATTTTTTACTCGTAGGACGGGAAATAGCTTGCCTAGCAACAGGATAATTTGGTTTCTTAGGTTGACCTTGAGTAGGTAAACCTCCACTAAATGAAGGAGTTTTAGCCATAGGTTTTTTCTTATATTTCATATAATAATAATAGCCAGCAGCTAAACCTGCAAGTATAACAATTATAGAGATTAACCATGCTATCCAATTACTACTTTCCTCATCAACTTCACAATTTCCAGTTTGAAGATTACAATGATAACCATCATCACAATCTGAATCAGAACTACATCCGGGAGATTCACTACGCTCACAAGTATTTGTTATTTCATTACAATAAAAACCGAGTTCACATTGTAAATCAGAAGTACATTCAAGAAGAAGTGGCTCACAAGTACAACTTGCAAAACTACAATCATATCCCTCTGCACAATCAGTACCAGACATACACTCATTAATTTCAGTACAAGTTTGAGGAGTTACGCAAGTACAATTTTGACAAACAAGATTACCAGTACAGGGAATTCCATTTTCACATGATTCATCATATTCAATAACTCCATTATTACATTCAGTAGTTGAAGACGAAATCGGAGATAATTCAGTACTAAAAACTCCCCAGATTACCATCGCAGTAGTTTTTATACTTCCATCCCAAGAACCTTCTGGAAGCTGGTGCAATTCAATCCAATCTGTTGCAGTTGTAACAGATTCTCCCCCTTGTGCTGAATTTCTCAAAACATACGTAGCAAAAGCAGTAGTATATTTATTATTCTCCCAATTTCCGCCCAATTGATTGTCTCTCAACCAAGTAGAATATTTGCCATCATTAGTTAAAGATAATAAAAATGAATTTCCAAGAGCATCTCCAGTACAAGTAGTTGCTAAATAAGGCACAGTTGCATAAGATTCTGCAAGTTCATTCAAAACAAAACTAGCATAACCAGTATAAGCACAATCACACGAATATGCGCCACCATAGAAACATCCATTTTCTAAATCAAGCGGCATAACTTCATCAACAAGATAATAAGAATTATCATAAGATTTGAATATCAAAGAAGGTGTAACTGACAAACCAACACAATCGATAGAAAGAGTTTCAGTAACATCTGCCAAACCTCCCTTAACACAAGTTTCAAAATCTATCCAATTTTCTCCAGTACACAAACCAGAAGGAGATTCTTCAATAATTGTATTATTTACAACGAAATAAAAAGGATTTTCATTATAGGTTATTCCACAAGTCCCATAACCTTCAGTCATCAATTGAATTAACCATTGCCCATTTTGCATTGCTCTTTCACGATTATCTAATAACCATCGAACCTCCTCACTAACATTTTCACCTGATTTATGTAAAGCAAGAGTTGCAAGAGCAGTATAATATGCATTACCCCAAGAATTATCTCCCAATTGTTCACTATTTAATTGATCAACACCATTACTAACATCATAACCAAAATTTCTTAAAGCCAAAACAGAAAGTGCAACTTCATCAACAGGTTTATTCCAATTTGCAACATCCATTTGATCATAAAGCCAATCAGTTCCTTGAGAAAGATTAAATTCTGCAGAAACAAGATTAGGAGAACCTAATAAAACAAATGCGAGACAAAATACAAATATTACTTTTTTCATATGAACACCGTCTTTTTATATCTTTAAGTTGGGAGATATTCTTTAAAAAAGTTTTTGTTTTTAATAAACATAAAAAGAAAGATTAATTAAAAGAAAATACAAAAAAGATACTATGATTCCAAAGAATGTGACAAACAAGGAATATTTAGCAAAAGGCAAACGAGGAGTAGTATATATTGGACTTTTGAATGAAAAAAAAGTCTCTATAAAAGAAAAAAATCCAAACTCAGAAGCAATTGAAAGATTAAAAAACGAAGCCAAATTTCTTAAAATATTAAATGGACATAATATTGGCCCAGAGTTATTAAAATCAGGAAAAGATTATATTATCTATACATATGTTGAAGGAATTTTTTTACCCGAGTTTCTAGAAAAAGAAAAATCTCCAATCAAGAAAAAAAGAGTAATAATAAACTTACTAAAACAAGCAAGAACATTGGATAAATTAAAAATAAACAAATTGGAATTTACTAGGCCATTAAAACACGTATTAGTACACTATCCAAAAGTAACTATTTTAGATTTTGAAAGATGTTACTATACTGAAAATACAAAAAATGTTACACAACTATGCCAATTTCTAATAAGTAGAAATTTAATGGAAAAAGATATTGAAACATTGCAAAACTACAAAGAAAAACAAACTGAAAAGAATTTTAAAGAAATAATAAAAAAAATAAAAAAGAAAAAATTATGGTGAACAACATATTATTATAACAAAATGTTCATATATATATCGGTTCTAAGAACCTGTCAAACCATAACATTTTTCTCTAAAAACACAAGAAACACATTTATTTCTATTAGTAACAATATCTGGCAACTTTCCTTCCAAAACAGCATTAACATTTTGAACAGTTTTAATCACATTATCACGAATAAATGGGGTCATAACTATTTTTCTTTTCTCATTATGGTCAACATAATGAACATAACCTTCTTTAACATTTTTATTCATTTCTTCAACAAGTAAAGACATATAAGATTCTAATTGTATTCTATCTCCTGGCCAAATACCTTCATTTGGCATTTTACCTGTTTTAAGTTCAACAGGAACATAAACACCATTAGAAATTTCAACCCTGTCTATAGTTCCTTTTAAATTAATAGATAGCGAAGTCAATGTTAATTCAGTCATTATTTTAGGAGTTAGCCCCTTCCATAAACTATCTCCATAAACTTTTTCAGCTATCATAAAATTATATGTAGATTCCGCCTTATCTTGAGCTTCCCGAAGAAAAGTTGGCCAGATAGAATGAAAAACAGAGGTTGGATCAACACCTACTTCTAATAATTCCAATTTCATTTCATCGAGAACTTCACGAAGAATTTTAGAATATTCTTTCCTAAACATCATACTCATATCTTCAAGTGGCATAAATTTTGTAATTTCCTTCACAATATCTTTATCGATCAAATTAATCCTATCGAATGCCTCATGCCTTAATCTTCCTTTAATCAAAACATCTTTTGGAGGAGAAGAAAGTTTCAAAACATACTGTAAATACAATTTTCTTTTACAGTACAAATAAGTAGAAAGCATATTGACCGAAATCATAACATGAACTAATCACTAAAAACTTATAAATCATTTGAAAATGAAAAATTTAATTCAAAACATATATATTTCTAATTATTTTACTTTTTTTATCAACATACTCAATAGGAAATTGCACATTTTCATCAAGTTCAGCAATTTCAAATCCAAGATTCTTTAACATAGCCAAAAAATCAAATTCAACAGTTTCTCCTTTTTTCACTTTAAAAGTTGGAACAATGATTGCAATCTTTGCATCCTTTCTAATAACTTTCTTCAAATTCTTCAAAACTCCAAAATAAAGAATTTCTAGTTCTTTAGAAATCTTTGTTGCTTCAGAGATTGGAGGAAGATCATTCAAATACGGGCCCATGTAAGGTTCAGTAGCAACAGCATCAACAGAACTTGAAGTAAAATATCTTTTCATCTGGGTAGAATCTCCAGTAATTATTCTAAATCCTTTTTTCAATCCATATTTCTTATTTATCCAATCACAATTTTTTTGGGCAGCAACAGCAGATTTCCCATCTAAATCAATGCCAATAACATTAATATCATTTAACATGGCTTCCTGAAGAATTACACCAGTTCCACAAAAAGGATCCAAGAATAATTCATTTTTTTTAGCTTGAGAAAGATTTACCATAATTTTTGCTAATCTTATTGAAGTATTTTTCAAAAAATCATTAACTGGCCTATTCTGATCTCTTTTTTTATACTCTGAAGGATTTGAAACTGCAATAACTTTTGCAGCATACCTCCCATAAACTAAATATTCTATAGTTTTCCTGCCAACATCGCGAGGAGTTAATTTTTCAACATTAGATTTTTTATGAACTGCCTTAATTTTTTGTGATTTAAACCATTTCTTTAAATATTTTTTAAAATCTAAAAGCAGATAATCATCACCATAAGAACTTATGCAATATTTTAGTTTAGAATCTGCACCTTCATAAGGAATCAAATCATCAAAATCATTTTCAGAAATTACTTCCCCAATTTTCAAAGTTCCTCCAAGAGAATTAATCATTTTATTAAAATCAACTTTATTTTCATCCAATAAAAAGACTACAACATCTACCCCCTTGCTTTTCAACTCATAAACAATATCACTAGATTTAAAATATGAAATTATTTCTGCTAGTGATAATTCGGGGTTTCTTCCTAAAATAAATATGTAATCTCTCATTTTACTTAAATTTAAATATATTAAATTATTATTTAATCCATGAACAAAACTTTAAGTTTAATAATCTTATGTTTTCTACTATTCCCTTCAACAGGAGCATGGAATTGGCCAACTCACAAAGCAATTGTTCAAAAAGTTTATTACTCGTTTCCACTAGAATTAACTCAAAAATTAGATTTAGAATTAATGGAAGAAGGAGCATTAGCACCAGATAAAGATTTTCATGATCAAAGGTTACATCATTATCCCCCAAGTTATAACAAATCCGTTCATTGGTTACAAATACTAAGAGATTCTTTAAAAATAAAAGATTACGAAAATGCTAGTTATGCATTTGGAGTCATTACCCATTATGTTTCAGATTCTTTCGTATCTCCACATAATATAAATGGAGAAGATCCTTATGATCATTCTAAATTCGAAAAACAAGTTTCAACAATAAAAACAAAATGTAAAAAAAACAAATATGAGCTAAATAATTCATTATATATGGCATCACAAAATAACAAAGACTGGGAGCCTTGGTTAAACTCAAAAGATCCAAAGATTCCACAATCAGAGTTAGAACAAACAATGGAATTAGTCTATTCAATAGCACTAACAGAATTCAATACAACTTGTAATATAAAAACAACAGAAATTATAAAACAAAATTACAGATTAGGAAGCAAAACACAAACATACCTAGCTACAATATTAATATTATATTTAATTTTATTTAGAAAAAAATCAAAGAGATCTAAAAACTAATTGTCCAGAAACATTATCATTCAAGTATTTTTCAGCTTTCTTAGCCAACTGACCTTTACTCAAAAACAATACAGGAAGTTTCTTAGACCTTGCTTCATCTAAAGCAGAAATTAGATCAGCATCGGTTATTGTTTTTTTATCTTTAAATTTAACAAAATATCTGAGTGTACCAATTTTTGAAGGCAAATCAATAACAAAATTTAATTCTTTATTTTTTCTAACAACATCTTGAGAAATAATATACATTTCATTAGTAGAAAAATAATTATTCAATATATCTAAACCAGAATCAATCTTTCTTGTAACAGATTCAACTTTTTGTTGAATTTCCTCTTTCTTTTCTATTTCCTGTTCTTTTATCATTTCTTTTTCAACTTCTTCTTTTGAGTTTTCAACAGAAGAATTAGATTTATTAGATATTAATGCTTTTATCTTGTCCTTTGCAACATCATTTGAAGCAAGATACCATTTCCAAAATAACTCATGATCATTTCCCAATTTCACACTAAGCGGAATTGCAAAATCTTTCAATTCTTTTCTAAAACTATTTTTTTGTTGTGGAGAAATGGAGTTATCACGAATAATTATTTCTTTTTGTAAATTATCACAAACTTCTTTATCAAATTCACTTAAAAAGGATATCAACCGTTGTAATTTTTCTTCTTGGCCAGCAAAATAATAAAAGGGAGACCCCCCTTTCTTAATATGGGTAACCAAAACTTGACCTTTCTCTACAAGTTCAGACAAAATAGCACTAGCAAATAAGATATTGGTATTCAATTCTTTTGCAACTTGAGAAGGAACTATTGGACCCTCTCTTTTAACAAAACTAAGTGTAAAAAATACATCATCTGCCATAATAAAAATAGAAACTCATATTTATTATAAAAGGCTTATGGTTTAATCCAATTTACTTCATAATACGTAACATCGTCTTCACCATCTACAATTCCAAGAAGTAATTTTTTACGAGTACTATGTGCAACTCTATTTTTCGCAGCAAAATCATACCAAGTCAATACATTTGTTTCATAAACTGGATAAACTATCCAAGTTGCATGTCCATCTCCTGGCTTAATTCCTCTATCATAAACTCTAAAATCTGCCCCAAACTTTAAGGCAGTTTTAACAATATACCCCCTAACCCTTAAATCTTTGTAAACACAATATCTTGCCCAAAAATTTGAATTATTTTTTCTAACTTTTTTTACTATTTTATCAAATTCAATTATTTTATTTCTTCCATCTAAGATATCAAGTTTGCCAGTTTCAACTAAATAAAGAGCTTCAAGAAAACTATAATTAACTTTATTTTTTTTTATTTCTCCAATTCTAGATTTATCATATAACTTACTAGCAAGATTACATAACTCTGCAATAATCCTTTCATCACTAAAATATCCTTGAATTTTCTCTAATTTCATGATCTAACAAAAGCAAAAATTATTTAAAAACCTTTTGTTAAAGTTGATATATGAAAATAACATTTTTGGGAACTTCTTCAATGCTTCCAACTAAAAATAGAAATACTAGTAGTACGCTAATTAATTTTAAGAATGAAAATATTTTAATTGATTGTGGAGAGGGAACTCAGAGACAAATGAGAATAGTAGGAATAAGTCCAACAAAGATAACAAAAATACTAATCACTCATTGGCACGGAGATCATGTGCTCGGCCTTCCAGGATTATTACAAACATTATATTCTTCAGAATATAGTAAAAAACTAGAAATCTATGGACCAAAAAATACAAAAAAATACATAAATGAATTATTAAAATTATTTCCAATAAAAAAAACTAGCGAAATAGAGTTAATAATAAACGAAATTGGAAATACAAAAAAAATTTATGAAAATTATGATTATTATATTAGTTCTAAAGAACTTAAACATACTGCACCAGTAGTTGGATATTCAATAATAGAAAAAGATAAGAGAAAAATAAACACAGAATATACAAAAAAATTCGGATTAACAAAAGATCCAGTATTAAAGAAGTTAGTGGATGGAAAAACAATAACTTTTGAAGGGAAAAAAATAACACCAGAAAAAGGAACAACATTAAAGAAAGGAAAAAAAATATCCCTAATAACAGATACATCTTATTTCAAGGAAATTTCAACATTTGTAAAAGATTCAGATATTTTAATCTGTGAATCCACATTTGAAAAAAAATTAAAAGAAAAGGCAAGGGAATTTTGTCATTTAACTTCAGAAGAAGCTGCAATGATTGCAAAAAATGCAAAAGTAAAAAAATTATTTTTAATTCATTTTGGACAAAGATATAAAAATGAAAAAGTATTAGAAAAAGAAGCAAAAAAAATCTTTCCGAACACTAAAGCTGCAAAAGATTTCTTAGAAATTAAAGGTTAATCTCATCCATTAAACCAATCTATAATTTGCCCAAGTGGACCAAGGCCATACTTCCACTTTTTTCCTTTTCCATTATCAATTGGAGTACCACCATATTGTGTAGTACATGCATAACTTCCACAAGAGTTTCCTTCACAAATCATTTCAGTACATGCTCCATTCACTAAATCACAACCCCTGAAGTGCAAGAGCCACCACATTCAGAAGAAACACAATCAACAACATTACCCCTGTATTTACTTTCTTGAAAATTATTCGTTCCAGAAAATAATATCAATATAAAAAGTACAAATCCAACAACAATTCCAATAAGTTTATTTTTATCCATTCTCACCTCCTTTCCTAATTTTCATAAATTTAATAACATTATATCAATATATGTGCTTTTTTAACATTCAATTACATAATCAAAATAATCATCCCAAGGGTTTTCTAAACTCATCATTTCTTTTATAGTTAATTTTTCAAAATATTTACGAAATGGCCTCATTGAATTTCCATGTGCAGAGATTGCAACATTTACTTTTTCTTTTTTCATATACTTAAGCACATCTTTAATAAAAGATTTAACTCTTTTTTCAACATCCCTTATACTTTCTCCACCAGGTGGAGCAACAGAATAAGAACGATGCCAAGTATCAAATTGTTTTTGCCCATACTTATCAATCACTTTTTTATGGTTAAACCCTTGCAAATCCCCATAAGATCTTTCAATCATCCTATCATCCAGAAGTTTCAAATTACACTCTGGATGGAATTTTAAAACCTCTTTCAAAGTGTCTTTTGACCTACTAAGATTAGTATAGTATGCAACTTCTATTATTGACCCCTTTAATTTTTTAGCAACAATTTTAGCACTTTTAATCCCTTTTGGAGTCAATTTAGAATCTTTCCATCCAGTAAACTTTTTAGATTCATTAAAAAAACTTTCACCATGCCTAAAAAGATAAATATGACACTTCATAATACATATTTTATTTCACTAAATTAAAAAACTTTCCATTTAATTACAAAAACTTTAATAACTCAAGAGAGATTCATAGCAATAATGACAGAAGAAAATAGTATGATTACTTATGAGAATTTATATGATATTCTCAGGAAAGAGAAACACAATACAGAATTACAAGAGATAGATGAAAATTTTTACAATAAGATATTAAAATATATAGAGGAAAAGAAAGAAATTTTAGTTTCACAACAAAAAAAAGAAAGCATATTCACAACAATAGAAGTACAAAAAACTAGAAAACAGTTAGATAACATATTCAAAATAATAAAAGAATTATATGAAAAAAGAGAAAACAAGATTATACACCTAGCACTAATGAATTCAAAAACAGGACAAGAAGCCTTAGATAAATCAACAATGTTAGAAGAAGAAGAAGAATTTTATAACTTACTAAAAAACCATTTAGATAACTCCAGAAACAAATTATTATCAAATTTAATAAATGGAAAAGATAAAAAACAAGAACAAATGGGGGAACCAAAACACTTAAAAACCGAAGATGGACCTAAAAAAACTAAGAGAATAAAGGCACTAAAACCAATACAGAGTTTTGTTGGGACTGATCTTGAAACACATGGACCTTTTGAAATAGGAGATGAAGCTTCATTACCAACAGATATTGTAAATTTATTGGTAGCTAAAAATAAAGTTGAGGAAATAGAATGAAAGTACCAAAAGCAAAAAAATCATATTGTCCAAATTGTAAAAAACACACTGAACATAAACAAACTACAAATAAAACTACTGGTAAGAGAGGTAGCCTAAAAAGAGGATCAATCCAAAGAGCAAGAAAAAGAGGATTAGGTAGAGGATTTGGAAACCTTGGAAATTATGGATCAAAAGGAGCACTTACTTCTTGGAAAAGATATGGAGTAAAAACAAGTAAAAAAGAAGCATTAAAAATGACTTGTTCAGAGTGCCATAAATCAAAATTAGGTAAAATGCCTAGGGCAAAAAAGGTAGTATTCGAATAAAATGATAGAACAAAAAGAACCAACAAGCAAATTTATAAAAGTAAGATGTCAAAAATGTAAAAATGAACAAATAATTTTTGATAAAGCAGACAAAATAATAAAATGTTTAGTTTGTGAAGAAATTCTTGCAGAACCAACTGGTGGAAAAGCAAAAATAATGGCTAATATTTTGGAGGCCCTAGAATAGATGTTTTATATCAAAAAAGGTATGCCAGAAGAAGATGAGATAGTTATCTGCACAGTTAAAAAAATTTCTTTTCATTCAGTATTTCTTACATTAGATGAGTATGAAAATCTAGAAGGAATGATGCACATATCTGAAATTGCTCCAGGTAGAATAAGAACAATAAAAGATTATGTAAAAGAAGAAAAAAAGATTGTTTGTAAAGTTCTAAAGGTTAGAAAAGAAACTAGACACATTGATCTTTCTTTGCGTAGAGTAAATAAAATGCAAAGAATGAATAAAACTGCAGAATATAAACAAGAACAAAAAGCCGAAAAATTATTAGAGTTAGTTGGAAAACAATTAGAAAAAGATATTGAAGGAATGTATAAAGAAGCAGGATATGAATTAATGGAAAAATTTGGATCCTTAAACAATGCATTTCAAGAATTTGTGATTGATCAAGATAATGCAAGGGAATTGAAAATAAATAAGAAAACTCTTGATTTAATTTTAAAAACCGTTTTAGAAAAAATAAAACCCAAAGAAGTACAAGTAAGAGGGATATTAACACTAACTAGTGATTTGGGTGAAGGAATTGAAATAATCAAAGAAATTTTATTAAAAACACAAAAAGGAAATATAAAGGTAACATATCTTGGAGCTCCGAGATATAAGATAGTGGTAACTGCATCAGATTATAAGACTGCAGAAGAAATTCTAAAAAATGCCAAGGATGAAGCATTAGAAAAAATTAAAGAAGAAAAAGGAACTGGAAACTTTATTCAAATAAAAAATTAAAATGCAACCCAAAATATTTGAATGTAAAAAATGTGAAGAATACACTCTTAAAAAAAAATGCCCAAAATGTGGCAAACTTACAATTAATCCAAAACCAGTAAAATATTCTGCAATTGATAAATTTGGAAAATATAGAAGACTAGCAAAAAAACAAATTCAATAATTTTTTAAATTTATTCTGAAACTAATAATTATGAATGAATTAAATTTAATTAAAAATACTGAAATTTATAAAAATTGTAAAAACATAGTTATAGGAAAAGGAAATTCAAATGTAGATATCCTTTTTGTTGGAGAAGCGCCAGGAAAAAATGAAGACGAACAAGGAGAACCTTTTGTTGGAGCAGCAGGAAAAAATCTAAATAAATTATTAAATTCTTGTGAATTAAATTTAGAAGAAATATACATAACAAATATATTAAAATGTAGGCCACCAAAAAACAGAAATCCGACTAATGAAGAGATAACTTCCCATACCCCTTATTTATTAAAACAAATAAAAGAAATGAATCCAAAAATAATTTGTTCATTAGGCAATTATGCCACAAAATTCTTCCTATCTAATGGAGATATAAAAGAAATGAAAAACAACCCAGGAATAACAAAATTACATGGAAAACCAATAAATATTAAATTTAAAAAAATAAAAATAAAATTAATTCCATTATTTCACCCTGCAGCAATAATTTACAATAGAAATCTAATAAAGGAATGGAAAAAAGATATAAAAATAGTTAAAAAAAATATAAAAAGAATTAAACACCTAAAACATTGATTGTAGTAGAAACTTCATTCACATACTTATAACTTAAAACTATGTCCAAATTATCTTGATAACTATCTGTAGCATCAACAGGCATTTCACAAATCAAAGTTCTAGTATCTTCAGCAATAGTAGTTTCTCCAACATTTGCCTTTCCACTAGTAAAATGGCACTCAACAATTTCAGGACTAATATCAACATAAACTTTGCCTTCATTAACTAAATTAAAATTACCACATTCTATATTTTTAGAATAAACTTTTCCAATTCCTTTATTCTCAAGAACTATCGCAAATCTAATTTTATCACTACCTACATAAGTTTCAGTTATTGAATTAACTTGAACTGGACCAGAAGACACCCCTCCAGAAACTATCTTTTCACCAGAAATATCGCAAGTTTCAACACCTGTTTGTTGAATTCTATTAGAACTCATACATACAGTAGAAACAACAGTAGTATCATAAGGATAACACGCCCTTGCATTTATTGGAAAATCTTGAGAACCATAAATAGTTCCCATATAATTTCCTTCACCCAAGGAAATTATTTCTTCACCACCAATTTCTATATCTTTACTACTCGCCGCAAGTTCACCAACATTAGAAACAAAATCAGTACTTAATCCAAAATTAGGATTTATTCCAAAAAGTTGAACTTTGGCACTTCCTGCCAAAACTGGACTTTCTCCTTCATTTTTTAACAAAATTTGAAAAGGAACATCTTCCCCTGCCATAAATTCAGAAAGCGGAGCACCTTCAACAAAAGATAAAGATAATCCATTGACACCCCCATTGAATGGGCCATCAGTCAATCCAGGTTCTTCCTTATCACATCCAGAAACAACAAAAAGTACTAAAACCGCCAATAAAATAAGATAAATATTATTTTTCATATATTAACACCTCTTAATATGTATCCTCACTTTTTCTTTTTAAAGGTATCGCCCCAGTACTTGCAGAGATAGAATAAGTATAAGCTAAATCCATTATTAAGGAATCCACATAAAAGGACTGACTTCCAAGATCAACACTGGAATCACAAGTTATAACTTTAGTTAAATCATTAAATTTAATTAATCCATCTTGAGAAGGATAACAAGTAAATAATGTTGCAGTACCTGCCAAATTAATACCTAATTTTAGATTATCTTCAATATCATTAAAGGATACAGACCCAAGAGGTTCTTTTCTTAAAGAAATTTCTAAATGAACTCTATTCTGATTACCTTCAGGAACGACACTAGAATCTATTCTCTCAATAGTTATTGGAGCAAAATCAGAAACAATACTGTCCCCAATAATAACAGCATTTGATTCACAATTCTCTATTTCTTCAGCAGGATCTTTTTTCAAACAAATTTCTGCAAGTGAAGTAGTACTAAGATCATATTTTAAATTTGCATTAATATTTGTAGAACCAATACCAAATTCAAGATTATGGTAAGAATAAGAGGAACCTTCAAAAGGAAAATAAACATTTTGTTTTTCAACATATTTTTTATCATCTACTACCTCTGCAGCAGCAATCATAAAATGTTTACACTCAGGCTCTTGAATGCCTCCAAAACTATTAGCAGGAGTATCTGAAATACATAATTCTCCATTAATAGGTTTAGGAATATTATTAGTTAATTTGAGACCAACAACAAAATTAGCATCTTCTCTTAACTCAGAAGGAGGTTGATTCAATAAAAATCCAATGTCTACTCCTCCAACATGAGTTTCAGGTGCAGGACCAGTACATCCAGAAATAAACGCAAGTCCAATAATTAATATCAATATATCATACCTCATTTTAAGAATAAATTAAACAAAGAGATATAAAAAACTTTCTAAATCAGGAAGAAAAACAAGAGTCTTCAATAAAATTACAATTTTCAAAACCACACCAGTCATTATCACAAGATATTTCATCTTCATAAGATTCACAATTTGTCCAAGAGATAGGACAAGAAGTACAAGATACAAATTCTCCAGCGGAAGAAGGCATACAACCAACTGTAGAAATGCAGTCAGTTTCATCAAATATTCTATCACACACATCAGAAGAATCCTCTGCTTGCAAAATTGTAATAGCCTCTCTCTTTTCTACTTCAAATACATATTCTACTTCGGCTTTTATTAAACTCTTAAAAAAAACGTCCCCTCCAGGTAATTGAGAAACACCAAAACTACATCTTAATTCAACAACTGAATAATCTTCAATACAATCTTCTTCAATGTCATAAAACTGATTATTACTACAATCAACATTAACTTTATCATTTAAGGAAATTTCACTAATTTCATAAATTTTAAATTGTCCATCTATCTCTCCAGTATCAGTAAAATCACAGAATCTGACATCTCTAGAAAGTTCTACAGCAAACGGAACATATAATTTTAAAGATTTAACTTGTTTCAAATTTCCACTTTCTTTTGTAACTAAATCAACATTAAGCATAACAAAATTACTAGATTGGGAAAAAGGTTGGCTAGTTTCACTACTAATTCTAAGGTCAATTGGACCTTCAGTTATTTGAGATCTCATAACATTAGTAGGTTTTAATAATAAATCATCTTGAACATTATATTGATTATTAATAAAAGGATCTAAACCATGAGATAGGAAAGAATCCAAAATTAAAGAATCCATAAAATATAATCTATAAGTAGATTGTGTTAAAAAATCATATTCTGCTTTTAAAGTTACTTTTTTCGAATCTTGTTGTTTTGAAACCTCTATACCATCTGAAAAAAAACAACTCACTTCTTGATTTCTCGTAACTCCTTTTCCATGAACTTCAATTTCAGAAGGCATTGCTAAACTTTCTCCTTCGTAATCATCCAATTCACATAAAAATCTGAGATTCATACCCTCATCATTAATGCTGGCTCCCTTAACAAGCCCAGTTACTTGAATAGGTTCATTAGATAAAAACTTTTGATTAGTTTCAAATTTTAAGATATCCACTCCTAATTCTACAGCAGATTCATATTCTACAACTTCAGATTCCCATTTAAATTGATTTGAAATTTCAGAAGGATTCCAAAAAATATTCCAAAAACCAAATACTCCTTTTTTCATGGGATCTCCAGTTTCATCAAGTGCAATAAGCCCTTCATCTACAAGTCCTGATGCAGCGCCAGTCCTCCAAACATTGACCATAAAGATAACGGCAAGAACTATAATTATAACAATGGCAATAATAATAATAAAATGTATCACCTTTCCAAACAATTCACTAAATTTTGATCTTAATTCACCCTCAACCATCTTATATAATTTAAATTGTTCTTATTTTAAGTGTTTCTATCTCAAATTGAGAAAGGGGCACTATTTCTAAAATATTATTTCCAGAATTTAACATGTCAGTTATATCCTTTCCAACTTCGTTTTCTAAAGTATCAATATTAAAACTTTGACCATTAATTATAACATCTAGAGAAAAATAATTGCCAGAAAATATAAAATTTAAATAATAATTATCCTCAATTTTTTTATTTAAATTAAAATTATAAATAGGTTGAATAGATTCAGAAAGGTAATTTATAATTTTAACATCACTAAATATATAATCTCCACCATCAATTGCAAAAGTTAGATCATTTGAATTTTCTACAAAAAAATCAACATCCAAATTCAATGCACGGTTTTCACTTGCACAAGATATTGCTTCAGATAACACTTGATTCTGATTAAGATAAATTTTCAATAAATTACTCCCTGGTCCCCAATTACAAAAAACAGAATAAGATAAACTAGATTTTTTCATGCTTGCTTTTTCCATAACCGAGATATCAAAAGATTCAAGATTGCTAGAATAAATTAATTCATAATTAAGTTTCAAATTAATATCAATTAAATCATAATAACTACTAGATAAAAAATTTATACCAGGAGAACTAACAAAAAAAGTTATTTCGTTATTTTCAGTTAAATAATCAACAGGAAGAGTAATTATTTTTATATTTTCATCAACATGATCGGAAAAGATATCATAACCATTCAATTTAATATTTAATTCTCCTTTTTTATCGGCAATAGCAAAAGAAAGAAGAACAGATTCCAAATCTTCTATATTTTCCAAATTAAAGAATAAAGTTTGATCGACATTACTAAATAGTCCATTTTCTAAACGTAACTCACTTATTAATTCTCTAAGCTCTGGGTTGGAATGAAAAAATAAATTCAAAGAATCAAAATTATGGGCAACAGTAGTATCTGAATGAGGAGAGATTAACCCTGGAAACTCATCCAAAATTAAATTTTCACCACCAAAATGACAATCATCAGAACATTCAAGATCTAATAACTCGCATTTATCACAAGGCGGCAATAAAAGAGTGTAAATAATCATAAGAAAAGCTAAAAGAATCATGAATCCAGAAACACTAGCTTTTTTATTAAACATTTTATTTATAAAGTAATTAACTAAAAATAATTTAAAAGGTTTTCTATTATTAATAAATCATCAATAATTCAAAAAAGGAAGAAAAATAATTTTAAACTTAATTTATTTGTTCCATACTAGATAATTATCTTTATTTATTTCTCAAAAAGATTTATAAAAAAATAAAAGAATAAGTAATTGATGGAAGCAATAATTTTAATATTATTATTAATAGGATTAACTATAGCTACTTATTCAGATATAAAAACTAAAGAAGTTCCAAATTGGTTAAATTTTAGTATAATAATCTCACTCTTTAGTTTTTATTTATTTTCTTCACTAATATCGAACAATTGGAATATCTTAATTATTAGTTTAATTGGTTTTGGAATATTTTTCACTATTGGAAATATAATGTATTACACAAAACAATGGGGAGGAGGAGATTCAAAAATATTAATGATGATTGGAGCAGCGATTCCAGAATATCCAGAATTCTTATTAAAATATTTTAACCCTTCTTTAAATATGAATTTTTTAATAATTTTGTTTATCAACATAATGATTGTTGGAGCAATATATAGTATAATTTTAGGAATAATATTAGGAATAAAAAATAAAGAAAAATTAATAAAATATTATAAGGAAAAAAGTAAAATCAAGAATATTAAAAAACTAAAAAAAATAACAATTTATTTTTCAATAAGTGGAATATTATTAAGTATGATAATGATTAAAAATTTTCAATTTAAACTTTCGGCAATAATAATACTTGCATTACCTTTAGTTTTATTTTATTTTTGGTTAACCATTTCTGCAATAGAAAAAGCAAGCATGATCAAAACAATTAATTCAAATAAATTAAGAGAAGGAGATTACATAACTCATCAAATAAAAGTAAATAAACAAATAATTTACAAACCATCTACACAAGGAATTACAAAAGAACAAATTAAATTATTAAATAAAAACAAAATTAAAAAAATAATAATAAAAGATGGAATCCCCTTTCTACCTGCAATAATATTGGCAGTAATAATAAGTTTAATATTTGGAAATGTCTTGATGTATGTTTTAACCTAATGCCCGTCTAGCATCGATTATTTCCGCAGAAGCAACTTCTTCGAAAGTTGAAACTAACTCTGCAAAAGGATCTGCCGAACCCAGACTTTCATCTACTGCAAAAGTCAGATCAATTGAATTTAATCCAAATGCAACAGGAGTTATTTCTACTTTAGTTTCTGGTTCTTTTTTTTTCAAAAATTCGGATAATGAAACTTTAATCTTTGATTCCAATTCTTTCAAATCTACTTCGGGATTATTTGGCATTATTTTTAAAGTCACTATCACATATGCCATCTTAATTAGGTCCCTCAAATTCACAAGAAGGACATATATATTTGATTACATTCGCCCTACAATCCTTACATCTAATTATCTCAGTTTTTCCACAATTAGGACAATTAAATTTAACAGAACCTGTGAAATTCATTACCTTTCTTTTACATGATGTACAAATTAATTCTTTCTTAACCATTCTGATAATCAAGTGGATATAATTCCTTTATAAATCTTTTTAATAAGTAAACAAAGGAGTCCCAAAAGGGACAAATAAATTATTCGTCTCTTAATCCCTCATCTGTAACAAAGAACATACATTCTCCATCAGGTAAACAAGGACTATCTACTAATTTTGCAACTCTTGACCCCTTTTTTCCCCTTCTTAGATATACCCTAGTAGTAGAGGCATGTGCAACAATATTTCCACCAATTGCAACAGTTGGATCCCCAAAAAAAGTATCAGGTTTTGACATAACTTGATTAGTTATATACACTGCAATATTATGATTTTGTGCCAATTTCAATAAAACATGCATATGTTTGTTCAACTTTTGTTGCCTATCAGATAAAGTCCCCCTACCAATAAATTCACTTCTAAAATGGCTCATTAAAGAATCTACAATAACTAATCGAACATTTAAGCCTTCTTTCTTTATCAAATCTTCAACTTTTTCAGCCAAAAGCATTTGATGATCACTATTAAATGCTCTAACTGCACGAATATTTTTCAAAGTTTTATCTACATCTAATCCATTCAATTCAGCAATTTGTTTTACTCTTTCTGGCCTTAAAGTTCCCTCAGTATCTATCCAAACAACAACTGCTCCATCTTCATTTCCAAATTCATTTGATTGTGCAGAACAAACAAGTTGATGGGCTAATGCAGTTTTTCCAGATCCATATGCGCCATAACACTCAGTTATTGAACCAGTTTCTAATCCACCTCCAAGTAAAGTATTAAAATTTTCACTACCAGTACTAACTCTTTTAACTAAATCTCTTTTTTTCAATAATTCTTCTCCAGTTTCAAAACCAATATCTAAATTTTTACGTGCAACTTGAATTATTCTTTTTACTACATTATCTCCAATTCCTGCTGCCTCCATAAGTTCAGAAGGACTAGCAACGGCAATACTCATCAAATCAGTATACCCTACTTCTTTCAATTTATCTGCAGTAGCAGCACCAACTCCTGGCAAGTCTTCTATAACCATTTCATTTTTTTCAGATTTTTTAGATTTCTGAACTGGTTTCTCTTCAATAAGCTCATTAGATTTTTCAATTATTTCTTTCATTATTCATTCCCCTCAATATTCAAAAATAAATCTTCTTGTGCCTTTTCAAGAACAAGTAATGCTTTAATAATATCATTTCTTCGAAGATTAATTTGTTGATCTCTCCAGACATCTCCATCCTTCCAAGCTCTTTTCAAATTAACAGTCTTAAATTCTATCTTTTTTCCTTCTATCTCTTTCTCATTAGCCCAAATAGAACATTCAATCGAGCCAGCTTTAAACTTTTTTAACGGTTTCATTAAAATAACACCTCCTTGCTTTCGCATTTTATTTCAATGGAGCACAGTTAAACATCAAAATAGATTTATAAATAATTCCATAGCCCATGACAACATGACAATTAAAACAAAAGAAATAAAATAAGAATTATCAAACCAATTAAAACACAGGATTCCAAAATTCCTCCAACCCGCACAATTCCTTTGAATTTCATTTTTGAAAGAGGATAAAATGGTTTAATTCCTTCACTAGATAATCCATCAGCAAATAAATGAACAAGATAACCTATAAATACTGCCATTCCCACTTCTTTTTGTCCTACAATGGACAACAAGAAATAAAGAATAAATGGAACATAAATACTATGAATAAATTTTCTATGTCCAAAAAACAACCTAATAATCCATGACAAAGGTTTTATTCTTCTTCCTAACCAACTTTTAGGGAAATCTATATCTGGAAGCAAAGAAGCAAAACACAAAACCAAAAAAAAGATAATTGGATTTTCAATTTTAAATATTTGTAAAACTAATATAGCTGCCAAAATTCCAAAAATCAAATGAGTTTTATACATCATTTTTCAAAAGATTCTATAATCTCTACAGGATTTGCAGGGTCTATAAAATTTGCTATTAATTCCAATCTATCAAAATTAACATTTTTTGTAACTCTACCCTTAATTACAAATTGAAAACCCAATAATCCCTTAGTCACATTTTCAACTTCTATAGGCTCAAGAACACTCAACTCTTGGCCAGTTTTACTGATTATTTTTTCAGCAAGATCTGCGAAACAAACAACTCTGATATTTGAAGTAGCATCATCAAAAAAGAAATTGAGAACAATTGCTTTCTTAGGCGAAACTTCCCCATGATCATTACAAGTAGCTTTTCCATCTTGTTGAAATACTTTACGATTACATTTTTCACAAACATCATAATATCTAGGATCAAAAACTTGGACAATAGTCCCTTGTAATTCCACTCTTTCCCCATTCGATAATTCATTTATTTTTTTCTTTGAAAATGAAGGTTCAAAAGAAGTGGTTTTTACTTCTCCAACTGTTTCTCCTTCTGGATTAATATCTAACTTTCCTCTAGACCCTAAATGAAGTTCTATATATCCATTATTTTCCTTAGAATATGCATCTCCAACTTTAATAATATCTCCTTCTTTAGAAATTTCATTAACTTTATCAAGAATTTTATCATCCCAAACTACCAACCTCATAGATCCCGTTTCATCACCGATAGTACAAAATCCCAACCTTCCCTGTCTTTTTTCAGTTTTAAATTCTCTAATCTCAAAAACAGAAATTAATTTACCTAGTACATTAATGCCATTAACACCTTTGGGAATTTTTGAAATTTTCAAATCTTTGGGGGCATTATTTTCAAATAATTTTATGCCATATTGGTTAGCAATTATATGTGCTGCACCTTCCTTACTAATAAGATCAGAAAGTTCATTAATTTTTACTTCAATTTTTTCTTCAATATCTTCTTTAGAAACGCCTTTTTCATTAACTATCTTATCTATAATTTCTTCATAACTTAACCTTAACATTCAAATTCACCTTCAACTAATTCATTTATTTCTTCGAAATCAACTGCAGCTTTAATTTTTACTTCTTTTTCTCCATTTACAGTTTGAATTAATTGAGGAAGTGACTCAAACATAAAAAGGTTACCATTGTTCTCCCATTCAAAAGTTGCATGAGATTCCCAACAATTTTCGTCATTTTGGCACAAACCTACAATAGATTTAACTTCTTCAACAAAACTAAAAAAATTATTTAAATCATAATTAATCAAGATTTTGAAATTAGGGGAGAGAGAATAAATTCCAATTTCTTCATTTTCTTTATTAACAATAGAATAATCTAAATTTTTTGAAGAATTAAATAAAATTTCAAAAAAAGAAAGAGAATTTATAACTTTGGTGGAATAATCAAGAGAATAGCCTTCATTTAACAATTTTTTATTAAAAACAATAGAAAACTCCCTATCTAATAAATTTAAAGTGGGATAGCAATCGGATGAATTCTTTTTCCACAATACATATTCTCCATTCATTTTATTTGGATCATTATAAAATCCTCCATTTTCAAACAAACTAGAAACAATTTCAATATCAGAAAGAAGTTGAGTAACATAAAATAGATCACTCTCCCCTTCAGAATATAATTCAATAAGGTTTAATTGGCTATCTCCAAGATATTTAGTAGAAGAATGTTCTTGAAAATTAACAAATAACATTAAAGAAATTCCTATTCCTAAGATAGTATAAATTAAAACATATAATGTAAATAATCCTTTTTTATTCACCATTTTAAACAATTCTCCCCAGAATAAAAAGTATCACTAGCAACAAGAATAAGATAATACCCATCTAATAATTTTTGAGTTTCAACAATAAATTGATCATTACAAATAAATTGATCATCCACATTACAAAAAGATTCTGAACTGAATTGAACAATTTCCTCAATTTCATCAAATTTCATATATAGTTCTGCAGTCAAATAAAAGGAATAACTTCTCAAAATTTCTTTATTATCAATAATTTGACAGTATGTCATATTATTTAAGATATTTTCAGTTTGTTCTTTCAGAAAATTCACATCAGAACTAGAAAGAAGATTAGAATCATAATTTATTAATATAGATAAAACACTAGAATTTCCAAATTTTGGAAATTGGAAATTAGACCTAAGATAATTAATCATTTGAAGGTTATCTTCAGAATAAGTTAATTTTTCATTTATTTTAATAATCTCTTGATTTTCACTTTCTTTCAAACTACCAAATGCCATAATCAATAAAAATCCTGCCAAGAGAATTCCTATTAAAAGAATATTAAAAAGCCTCATCATTAAAGTTGTTGCTTTTTTATCCAACTGGAGTCACCACCTTAATATCTAAATAACCAGATTCAAAAAAAGAATTGTTCTCAAACAACACATAATCTCGTTTGGAAAAACATTCAAAATTTGATTCTTTCAATCCACACAATAATCCCTGTGTAAATACTTGAGGATTAACTTCTACTTCTTTCAATATTGTTTCATTAACATCATATAAAATTAACTTAAATCCTTGGCCTCCGAATTCATAAGAAATACAATTAGACAATTTATTCTCATTAAAATTATCTAAATCTATTATTCCAGGATATGAACGAAGTTCATCACTATAACTCAAACAAGTTGGAGAATATAACAATCCATTTATTAATAAATGCCTCTCTAACCCTTGAGTTTCAATGTTTTTATCTGTAAATAAATATGATCCAACAATTAAAACGCCACAAACAAAAAGAATTACAAAAACATATACGACTAAACTCATTTGTTCTTCAGTTAAAAAAACAAAACCTTTTTTATCCATTTTTTCCACCTTCAACAATTAAATCCGAGTAAGTTTTATTAAAAAATAAATAATCAAAATCATCTTGAGGTGGATAATCTGTAAAAAAATAATTATTTCCTCCACACCAAGAAGAAGAACCAGAAAAACCCAAACTATCATCGATATTTACATTTACCTCACAAGAATCATCAAAAGTTATTTTAAACCTATCTTCATCTTGAACAACTTCATACCTAAGAGAAACATCGCCTGGAGCAATAAATAAACTTTGTTCTAATAATGAAATATCTTTTGAAAGATAATCTTGATTAAACGAAGTTTCATCAGATATCTTAACTAAAATAAAAAATAAAGAGATTAAAACAAGCGTTGTTATAACAAGATATCCTGGCCACAAATATATTCTCTCCTCTTCCATGCATAAAAATCAGATTTACATATTTATAAAGATTTTTACAAATTTAAGAATTAAGTTTTTCAATTAAAAGAGCACTTCCTTGTTTTTCCAAGTATAAAGTAATATATTCTCCCGTTTCTGAAAGAATAACTCCGCCAACATTTTCAGAAGTAAAAGAAACAATTGAATTAGGACTTATCCCATAATTTGCATCTAAACAACTTCTTTCATTTCCAGAATTTGAACAAATTAATAAACAGAAAGTTTCAAAACATTGTTCAGGTCGCAAATATACTGGCCCAGAATCAGACCCTTTATCAAAACCAACTAAATAAAAACCCTTTTCTAAATAAAATAACATAGTGGTATTCTGACCTTCTTCTAAATTTGATATAACTACATTCAATCTATCCATAGAACTTTCAGTTAATTCTAAAGGTTCGGGGAAAAAAATCCCCCACATTGCACTCCCTGCACTAAATGCCAAAAAAAGACCTGCAATACCAATTACCAATCCAAAGATAAATTTAAAACTTAATTTCATTGTATGGTTCCATTAACACCAATATTAGCAATACCTAATGCATTCTTTATAAACACACCAAATGTATTAAAAAATGTCTTAAATTGATCCCCAAAAATAAACAACATTAAAACTAAAACTAAAATAGCTATAATAAACACAACTATGGTATCAAGGGCAAGTCTCATTTAACAAATCTCCAAATAATAGAAAGAAAGGGTTAACATCCCCCTTCATCTATAATCGTTTGACATATGACTCCGAGTTGAGAGCAAGTTTTACTTGTATCCATCTTACCATCATTATCAGTATCTAAATCAAAAAGCACATCACCACAAAAATTAGTTTTGTAATTTTCTACACCAGTTATATCATAACTCTGACAATAGCCATTACATTCCATTACTGCCTGGCTAGCATCAATTGGCTGAGCTCCAAAAATTCCCTTCATCTTATTTATTAATCCAGTCATCCCACCTGCAAAAAATCCAGCAACAATAACTAAAACTAATATCACAAGAATAGATATTATAATTGTATTCATTGAAAGACTTTGACCTTTTTTATCAACTTTCAGTATAATCACCTCTTCTAAAAAACTAGCAAATTTACTATTTAAACTTTTTGGTTGATTTAGATTTAACCTTCTCTTTAAAATAAGTTTTTATTGTAGGAAAAAAATGAAAAAATTTTAAATATGCTGGCATAATAAACATATGATCTTCTATAGCTTCCCTAACAACTTCTTTATTTTTATCTAAATTTTCCTTTAACTTTATACCTGTAAGGGGAATTCTTCTTTGTTCTAACTCTTTATTTTCCATTTTATTAAATTCTGTGAGGATTCTGATCTTCACTTATGACTTGCGAATTTTCAATTCCAATATCAAAAACTCTGCTATTTAAAAGATTTATCTTATTGACATAATCTCCATATTCCAAACTCGCCTTATTATAATTAATTAACCATAACTTAAACAAATCATTAGTATTTTGAACATTTGAAAAATCTTCAATAGAATTAGATAAATAAACATATGCAAGAGAAATAGAAAATTCTGGATCATTAATTAAAAGAGCAGACAAATAATCATCACTGAAATCAACATCAGAATATCCATATAAATTTAAAATTCTCCTACCTTCATCAGATCCAATAGCTTCATATGCAGGACCAGATTCAATGACTTGTAGTGAAGATATTCCTTTTCCTTTTCCTTCAAAATATTTTCCAGTTCCTTGGTGTTTTAATATCTCTCTATTTGTGAATATTCCATTATTATAAGATTCTAAATAAATTATTCCCTTAATTATTTTATCTGCATTATTCACAAAATTTGAATTTATTGATGCAAGTGAAACATATTGATTTAATTGGACATTATCAATTTCAGAATCAAAAACTATTGCTGCATCAATCCATGAATCAAAAGATTCATCTTTTTCAGAACATTCCAAACTGATTATATCATAGGAATTAGCAACTTCAACAGAAACAATACAAAGATTATTATTTTCCATCTTATAAAACACAGAAGAAGAATCAAAAAAACCTTCATAATCTTTATTAATTATCTTATCATTTCCGTATAATAAAGTCAAAGGACCATTCAAACTAACTGACGAACGCCAAGGTTCAAGTAAAAGGCAAGGAATAAAATTAATATTTTTTTCATCCAATGTAACTCTTGAAGACTTTAAAATAACATCAGTACTACTTTCTTTTTTAGAAAATTCAAGTCTGAAATCGGTGGGGAGATTTATCTCTTCCTTAATGCAAAAACAATTAACACTTTCGTCACTCATACATTCGGTTAAAGACAAAGTTAAATCATCAAAAATTTCTTTTGAATCTTTTTGAGCAGCAATTTCATCTGCACCAATAAAAAGATCCCAACCATATTGATTTGCCAAGGTCGTTAGAGTACTATTTCCCCAAAAACCAACCAAAACTATAATCATAACTACAAAAATTCCCGAAATTATATGTTTAATAGTAGTCTCCACTAACTACCACCAAACCTAAAAACAGTTTTAAAATCTTCAAACATTTCAAAAATATTATCTTTATGCATCCAAAGAATAAAAGCAAGTATTACCATCAATATAATTGCTAAAATAAATTTCCCAATCTGATCCCAAACTAAGTCTCCTTTTTTATTCATTGATTACACGACTCCAAAATTTCATCACTATTTCCAACATACAATCCAGTATAAAAGCCTTTTTTATGGGTTCCAACATCATAAACTGCCTTTCCACCACCAATTAAGGCCCCGGCATAAAAACCAGTATCACCCCCAGCCAGACAACCAGCAATAAAACCTGCAACAGTTCCAGCAATAGGAACAATACTTCCACCAGTAGCTCCAAGAGTACCCCAAATCACACAACCTGCAATCCCACCAACAAGTGCAGTCCACCCAACATCGCTAACTGCTTCTCCTCCAAGGCCTGGCCAACTTCCTACTTTCTTATCTCCAAAAAAAGCAACATAAAGAGGAACATTAGTTGCATAGGTGTCATCTTCAAAAATTTGCCCACCAATTTCTCCTTCAGTACCATAAAAATAATTAAAAAAAGACCCATTATAAAATGGAACTGGAGTAGTATCTAAATAAGTCATCAAACCATTTACTTGAGAAATTTCTTCTTTAACTCTTTCATCAAAATCAATCCTAGAACAAATAAAACACCAATTATTTCCAAATCCCCAATCCCTATCAGTTAAAAAATCCTTTTTACCTTCACCAAACTGATACCAACAATCATACATTTCTTCAGAAATTGCTTTTTTAATATTATCTTCATCAACAGTTTTAATTTCTCTTTGTCTAGTTTCACAAGCCAAATTTTTAAAAGTGGTATATCCTGCAATCTTTCCTTGAGTTCTCAAAAAAACACTATCCCTACATGCTTCTCTTCCAACTCCTTGTTCGGCATAAGGACCAAATTCAAAAAGAAACCAGTATAGGAAAATTCCTGCAGCAAGAACTAATATTATTATTCCTGCAATAGTCATTGCCATTCCTGCTTTTTTATTTAACAAATAAATTCACCCCTTTCATAATCATGGAATATAATATAAATAATGTAAGTAAAACAAATATTGTCCTTAATGCATACTTCAAAAATTTATCCATTTCACCCATCTTTCTAATTAATTCATATTTTCAGATTTATAAATTTTATTAAATTCCATCAAGACTAAGAATAGAAGATGCTAGGCCATTAAACATTAAGATTACAACTAAAGATATAATTAAATATAGTAGAGTACTCTTTATCAAATTTTTACCAGCTTTATTTTTTTCATTTAATTTATCAACACCAAATTCAATTCCATTAGATAATACAGTTAAAATATAAACTATTTGAATAACATATACCCCTACAATAATTTGAAAAAAATAACTAGGAATGGTGTCTACTTTATTGAATAATTCCCCCAGTCCAGAAATTCCACCTCCAAAGGTATCATCCCCTGACTGAACTACTTTAGTCATAAGAGAAAGTTTTGAGATTACACTTACAATCATACTAGAAATCCCAACTACAATTCCGGCAATTATGGGAGTAAGAAATTTTATCTGTCCTTTCATACTAGAAATTATTTCTGCCAAAAGATCTTTTAATCTTTCATTTATTTTATGGATCTTATCCACATAACCTGAAATACTAATCATTGATTGTGAAACAACATTCGGACCTTTCTTTGAACTTTCAACAAGAACTTCCATCGCACTTTCAGTTAAGGGCGTCCTATAATCTAAAATTGCTCCATTTTCTCCATTAAAAATTGCATCCCTTAATCCTAACCCTCCTTGAGTTAGATTAGCATGAATCCTACTAAAGAAATTACCAGTGGGAGTCCCACCTAAAGTTTCCGCAACATCTTTAAAAGCAGATTCGGTAGGAATACCATCTCCAATTCTAGTTCCAAGCTGAAACAAACTTGTAGAAAATTCACTTTCTAATTTTTTTATTTCATCTCTTATTTTCATTGCTTTTTTTGTTCTAGAAACAAAATGAATTCCAAAACCTAATGCAATTCCAAGAGGCAAGAACAATCCCAACAATGTAGCACCAAGACCATAAGGACCATAACATTTTCCAGTTTGAAAACATTCAAAATCTAGAAATTTCTCACCAAAAAGATTAATATCATATCCTGGATTTATAGCATGTAATATAAATGGAGATATTCCTATAAGAACGAATAATCCAAATAAAAAAAAGCCAAAATAAGAAGCATTTTTTTTCGTTTTAACTTCTACTAAACTTTCGCCATAGCCAGTTGGCCTTTTATTTAAAATGCCATTGCCCATAGTAAAAACCATAACAGGGAGAGCAAGATTATATAACATTGCAAGGTGCCACCATTTAACAGTTCCACCCATAAAACTACCAATAAGAGGAAAGATTACTAATCCAAGTATCGGCAAAATTACTCCCAACATATGGAGCATAGTTATAGGATTTTTCAAATCATGCGCATAACGAAGCATCCGATCATAAGTTCCATCCAAAATTACTTTTAAACCTTTATCTAAAAGTTCTAATCTTCTTCCTTCATCTGGTTCATATAAACTACTTTCAATTAAATGAAAAGAATTGACAAATTCTAAATTATAATCCCTCCAATGAGAAAGATAACTTTCTAAAGATTCCTTCATAGTTGAAAATTTTCCAGTTTCAACATCCCAAAAAATCTTTCTAAGGTCAAGAGAGAGAGGAGGTTTAACATGATCTGCAGCAAATTTTATTGCATTTTCAAAATTAGAAGTGTGCCTCATATAAATAACAAGATAAAGAATACACAATACCATTTGATTACTAGCTTGTAACCTCCATTGATTAGCAAGACGGATAGGATAATTTGTAAAATATTTTAAAGAAATGAGGGCACCAATAACAAACAAAACTGCTAAAAAAATTGATGAAGAATTTTCAAAAACAAAATAACCAATTGAACCAACTAAAATTGCTAACAGGACAAATATTCCTGCAACAACCATTGAAAAACTTGCAACACTAATAGGAGTAATTTTCAAATGGGTAAATTTAATACTTTCTTCAATTTTATTATAATCTTTTTTTGAAGGGTTAACTTTTAAAATTCCTTCAGAAACAGAACACATTTTTTCATAAGTACTTGTTCCAGCAGACATATATTCTTTTTTAAATTGTTCATACTCTTTAGAAAATTCAGGATTAGGAGAATATTTATTAATATCAGACACATTCACTTTATCTTCAAGTTTTACTTTATATTTATTTAAAATATCTTGAATTTCTTTATCAGATATTGGCATCATTCACCTCTTTTTTATTTGTTTCTTTAACCATTCATTCCATTGGAAATATACTTTTTCATAATCTGATTTTCCAGTTTTTCTTAGAATAGAATCAGATATTTTATGAAATTGATCATTTGAGTTTATAACAAAGGGAGCTTCCAAAAGATCAAGATTTTTATTTTCTACTGCATAATCAACCAATCTTTGTTTTATTTTTGCCCTTAATCTTATGTTATTCCAAACTGCATCCCAGTCTCCAACCCATTCTTTAACTGAACTAGCTATACTCTTTATAACTTCGGAATCTCCATTTATTAAATTATCTGTAGGTTCCAACTGATCAGTTTTTGCATTATATTTCATAAGGTCGACAAAACCTCTTTCAGCAAGCGGATCTTTTTCCCAGTCTTTTCTAATTTCAGTTATACTAACTACTCTTTTAATTTTATGGAGACCATCTGGAGTTTTTATAGGATTTACAACAATAATCAAATCTGTTGCCTTAAAACTAGTACGTGGAACTCCAAGATCGTTTACTACCCTATCATAAACACCATAGGGGCTTGCACCATGGATAGTTCCAGCAACAACATTAGCAAGGGCACCAACTCTCATAGCTTCATATAAAGCTAAAGCTTCCTTACTCCTTATTTCTCCAACTATCAAACTGCTATCTCCAAGCCGCAAACTTGTTCTAATTCCTTCTTCTGCTGCCATTTCAGCCCCGCCTTCAGATAACGCAGCCCTAACTTTCATAGGTTGAATATTATATCCCATATCTCTAAGAGAATTAACTGGCAATTCTAAGGTATCTTCAACAGTAATTATTCTATGTTTTCTCATAATTTCAACTAAACAAGAACCAAGCAAGGAAGTTTTACCACTGCTCCTGGTTCCAGCAATAAGCATAGTTCTTCCACCATCAATTACAAAACTAAGCAAACCTGCAGCAAGTGAATTTATCATTTTATTATGAACAAATAAAGGTAATGTCCATGGATGTTCCCTATGCCTCCTAAAAGCATATGCATATCCTAAGGGATTAAGAGGTTGAGAAATTATTGCAACTCTTGCCTGACCACCAGGAACATTAAGCTGAGTGTCCAAAACTGGATTAGCTTCATCTAATGGACGGCCACTAATCATTCTAAATTTCGTTGCCCAACTTTCTCCATCTTCCCTGCTAGGAATTATGTTTGTAACACATTCCCCATAATCTTGATGAACAATAAAAATTGGAGTTACTCCGATTGGGCCATTTATAACGACATCTTGAATTTTAGGATCTTTTAATAATAATTCAATCAATCCAAAACCTACAGTATATCTAACCAAAATATTAGCAAGATTTTCTATCTCATCATAAGGTATAATATAATTTTTATGTTTTGCAAGTTCAATTAATAAATCTCTACCTATATTAAAAAATGTTCTTCTCATATTTTCTGGATCTACAAACTCTTCAGTAACAGGTTTATGTTCTGCTAAAACAGATCTAGCTAAATCTAACAATTCATTTTTTTCTTCTGGTAAATTAAATTCAAGTGGATCCAAATGATAAAGAGGTTTTATATCATTTTTAGTAATAAAAATAGAAATACCTGTTTCTTTATCTAAATTATATGCATCAATTTCTTCACCATCCAATGGAATTTCAGACATAAGTCTAGTAAACATAAAATTTGGAGAAATCAATGGCCTAAATAAGGAAGAGTAAAATGAACGATCACCTATTTCATGCCCATCTACAAAATCCAGAATAGAAGATATTAATTTAGTTTTTTTCAATAAATCTACCACTCCAACTAACAACTCGAGATGTGCATTTTCTTCATTTGCCAAATCTTTTGTAGGAAGTTTAGAAATCCTAATTTTTTGTTCCCTAATTAATCTCCTCAATTCTACATATGCTCCGATTGGATCACTACGAAGAAGAGTAGATATAACAAATTGAAGTTCTGAAAACCTAGAAGGAGATTTTTGTGCATATTCAACACTTAATCCAAAACTTCCAAAACTCAATATTCTTTTTTGTTTAGTTAAATAAATATACAAATTCGCAATTTCCCTTAACATCGAAATTTGTTCAGCAGAATATTGATAATTTTTTTCAGAAGAAATGATTAACCTATTCACACTTGGAACTTCAATTAATTTGTTAATGACATCCAACATACAAAATTTACTGTCTGAAATAGATGACGAATGTGAGATTCCAAGATAATTCACTTTCATTACATCAAATTGCCCATCTTGAATTAATTCATATTCGCCCGATTTTAATTTTTTCTTGAATGCCATATTACTACTCCGCTAAAATAACATAACTTTTATTATTAATTAACCTTATATAGTTTTAAATTAAAATAACTTTCGTTTTAAAACAATAAAAATGGTACAACAAACTAATCCCACGCCTCAACAAAAACAAGATCCTTATGCAATTTTAATAGAATTAAACAATAGGTTGAGAATTTTAGAAGAAAGATATGGCACAAACAGAGAAAGAATGTTTGTAATGAATCAAAACATGATAGATCACTATAAAAAAACAAATAGTGAATTATCTGCTTTAAATGAAGATATAAAAGAATTAAAAGGATCCATATTTAAAGTAAAAGAAACAGTAAAACATTTAGTACAAGAATTAGAAAATTTTGCAAGAAAAGACCAATTAAAGGTTTTAGAAAAATATATTAATATGTGGAACCCATTTAACTTTGTTACAGAAGAAGAAGTTTTAAAATTAATAGAAAAAAAGAGGCAAAAGAATGTTAAATCAAAAAGATAATGTAAATAAGACACCAATCAACGAAGTTTCAGAAATGAAAAAAAAAGGACTAACAAATGAACAAATCATTGGAAGTCTAAGTGACAAATCTTATTCTCACGAACAAATTGCAAGTGCAATGGATCAAACAAATATAAAGCATGAAGCAACTACTACTTCAAGTACACCTCTCCCTCCTTCTGGAACTATGGGCGTACCTCTTGGTTTAACTAACGCACCATCTCCTACATCTGAAACACCAAATAATTCCCAACAACCATCCCCAATTACTCCAATAACAACAAATCCTCAATCTTCTGATTTGATATCTATGCAATCTATGCCTGCAGAAAGAGCAAGCTATGAAATGGTAGAAGAAATTGCAGAATCCGTAATAAAAGAAAAATGGGCAGAATTATTACATGGACTTGGAGACATCAGTAAATGGAAAGAAAAAACAGAAACAGATATACAAGCAATAAAACAAGAAATATTGAGAACTCAACAAAGATTTGATAATTTACAAACTGCGTCACTTGGCAAGGTTGAAGAATATGGAAAAGATATTAGAGATATTGGAACAGAGATGCAAGCAATTGAAAAAGTTCTAAATAAAATCATAACACCTTTAACTACAAACATAAAGGAGCTTTCTAAAATCACTGAAGAATTGAAAAAGAGAAAAAAATAAGTTTAAACATTCTCTGAAATGTTCTTTATTAAAAATGAAGATATTAGTAATATAAAAAATGCTCCAAATACCCTTGGATGAAAAATAGTCCTTAATACATTACTAGTTCCTTCTTCTACATAAGGTGTAAAAACAGGACCAAAAACTTTTGTAATGCCAATTATTAAAAAGATCATCATAACTATAAATATGATGGTGGGCTTAGGAAAAAAATCTTCTTCTTTCATTCCATAAAATAAAAACAAACTGAATATTGACACTAAAAAAACCATTAAAAAAATATACCAAGGCAAAACAAACAACACTAATTTCATTGCATTTCCAGAAAATAAAGAAATGAATGCAATAGACATGCTAATTAAAAAATTCAAACTACTATTTGATCCCAGAAGTTTTGTTTTTTCAAGTAACGCATACAATAACGTAAATATCAATACAAAAACAAATACTGGCAAAAAATTGCCAAACATTGAAACATCTAATACCATTTTTTATAAATCTAAGTTCTAGTCCACCTACCAGGAGTAGTACTACTAGCTTTGACTATCCAAACAATCACTAAACCAAATAAAACAAGTGGAAAAGATGCATTAATTGTAGGAGATAATGCATGATACCATGCTTGATTATGAAGCTGATATGGAGTCAAAGACCAAACTGCTGCCGCCAAAGCAAAAAGAGCTGCAAAAAAGAAACCTCCCTTGTCAAATTTCTTTCCAGTAATTAATGCAACAAGAATCATGAACATCACAGTTAAAATTACTATCATTGCCATCTTGGACATATAATTATTAATTAACATAACAATATCGGTATTAACTATAACAATTAAAGAAACTATTACCGAAAATATTGCATTAAGAGAAGTTTTAGGAGCATCCGAAGCACCAGGAGCACCAGGAGTGATTGGTGCTTTAATTGAACCAAGAATATGAACCTTTTCTAAAATTGAAAAAATAACTATGAATACCAAAAGAAAGGGCAACATATATTCATAAACACCTGAAGTTTCTAATTGATAAACTAATTGATTGATATTTACCATAATTAACCACCACTTCCAGAATTACTATCTTTGCTATTCGATCCTTTAATTATAAATGCAAGAATTCCTACAACTATTGCTAAAAATATAAATGAACTAATAACTGATTCAGAAATTCCACCAATCTTACTTAGTATCATACTCAGCCAACTAACTCCCTCTACTTTTATAGCACTAGCAAAAATTAATAAAACTCCAACAAACATTGCAACAACAAAAGCCTTATACCAATTTCCGTGCGTAGTCTTGAAATCAAATTCTCCAGTTTTAAGAAAAACTCCGATCATCATAAGAAAAGAAATTGAAACAACAATTAGTAAAACAACATTGGGCAAAGCCTCATTAATCGCACCAATAACTTTATTTGTAGCAACCGCAATTAAAGCAATTGCAAGAGCAACAATTGAATTTAAATTTTTCTTAGCAATTCCATCACTTTCCTTACCAAGTATAAATGTTTTTTCAAGAATTGCAAAAATTAATGCAAACACAAGTAAGAAAGGAAGGACTACATCAAAAAGACCAAAGTCTTTAAGAAACTCAATTGATTGTTGTAATGTTGATACCATTGTATGAATAATAAAAAAAGGAGTATTTAAAATTTATGTTTTTTACTCCACTTCTTCAATAGCACTATTTTCATCATGTGTAGTAGGTACAGCTGCCTTACTTATGATTATTATATCTCCAATAGCTTTAACAAGTTGATGAGGTATAATAACTCCTTTAGCACCACCCAGTATTTTTGAAAGATAAGATCTTTTTGTTGCCTTAACTCTCCAACCAAAAATTTTATTGGTTGTTAGAATAGATTCTTCTATATCTCCAAAATAATCACCAGAATCTGTATAAACTTCCATATCATAGATTTCATTTATTTGTTTAGTTTTTAACATTTCGAATTCCTCCTTTGTCAAAGTATGAAAGAGAAGTCTTTTAAACTTTATATATCTTTCTAATCAAATGATAAAATTCAAAAATTTAACATTGATTGGATCTTCACACATAGCAAAAGAAAGCGTTAAAGACGTTAAAACAGCATTTTCTGAAATTGAACCAGAAATAGTAGCAATAGAATTAGATCAATCTAGATTCTACCTAATAATGCACCCAGAAAAAAGAAAAGCATCAGTAAAAAACATAAAAAAAATAGGAATTACGGGTTTTTTCTTTAATCTAATTGGAGCATATGCAGAAAAAAAATTAGGGAAACTAGTTGGCATGACTCCTGGTGCTGAAATGAAAAAAGCAATAGAATTATCAAAAAAGAACAAAACAAGGATTGCATTAATAGATCAAGATATTCAAATAACCCTAAAAAGATTATCAAAAGAAATAACATTAAAAGAAAAATTTAGATTTTTTAAAGATTTGTTCAAAACAAAAAATTTGAAAAAAGAGATAAAGAATTTTGATTTAACCAAAGTACCCAACAAAATAATAATAAAAGAACTAACTGAAATAGTTAAAAGAAGATATCCTTCAATTTATAAGGTACTAATAAAAGAAAGAGATATAATTCTTGCAAAAAACTTAAATAATCTAATTACTAATTATCCCAATAAAAGGATACTTGCAATAGTTGGAGCAGGACATAAAGAAAGTATTTTAGAATATTTAAAGAAAAATGAAAAAAAATAAAATTTTTGATAAAACTGAGATAAAACACATAATTATAGCAACATTGGTAATAGGTTTCATTTTTTCATTCAATCAATTTAACTTAATAAATTGGTTGAGGTTTTCCATCTTGGGTGCAGGCGTTATATTGATCCACGAGATAGCACACAAAATAGTTGCAAGAAAAAAGGCATGTGAATCTCATTTTAGATTATGGGAAATAAAAAGATATGGATTTTTTAGAAAATCAAAATTCCCCAAAAAAATATTAGGTAAAAAAATAGGTGGATTTTTTGCAGGAATATTCTTACCAATAATAACAATATTTCTTTCTCTTGGATCAATAAAACTATTTTTAGTGGGAACTTCTGAAGCAAAAGAGATAGAGCATAAAAGGATAGGGAAAAAATATACAAAAATTACAGAATTTGAAACTGCAATAATTGCATTGGCAGGACCATTAACAAATTTATTCATAGCACTTATATTTCAAACACTTGCCCTTCCAGGATTTGAGACCTTTATAGAAATGAACTACTTAATGGCAATATATTCTATGATTCCAATTTCTCAATTAGATGGAGCAAAAATATTTTTTGGTTCAATATTCCTTTATATCTTTTCAATCGCATTCATTATTTTCTCAATTGCATTACTCAACATAATTGGATTAATTGGATCATTGATTCTATCATCAATAATAGCAATAATGCTCTTAATAACTTATATGTACAAAACATTGTAACATTGTCAAACTCCAACTTAATAATTTATAAATAAGAGTTAAAGTATCACAATATGTATTCCATTAAAAACTTTAAACCAAGATTATATCAAGAAACTATATTAAATTCAAGTATAGACAAAAATACTTTAATCTCCTTGCCCACAGGATTAGGAAAAACAAAAACTTCAATTTTAATTGCAATAAATAGATTAAGAAAACACCCAAATTCAAAAATATTATTTCTCACGCCAACAAAACCATTAGCAAATCAAATTTATGAAGAATTTAAGGAAAGTACAAATATTGATGAAATTGTTTTATTTACTGGTGCAATTTTACCAAAAAAAAGATATGAACTTGTAAAAAATGCTAAAATAATAATCAGTACTCCTCAAAGCATAGAAAACGATGTAATAAATAAAAAATTCAAATTTGCAGAAGTTTCATTAATCATTTTTGATGAAGCTCACAGAGCAGTACAAAATTATTCATATACTTGGTTAGCAAAAAAATACAAAAAAGATGCAATTCATTCAAGAATTATTGGACTGACTGCATCTCCTGGTTCTGATCTTGAAAAAATAAAAGAAGTTTGTTCAAACTTATTCATTCAGAATTTAGAAGTAAGAACAGAACAAGATCAAGATGTTAAACCATATATTCAAAAAACAGAAATGAAATTAATAAAAGTGAATTTACCTCAAAAATTCAAAGAAGCAAAGAAATTTTTGGATGGTGCGAATAATCAAAGACTAAACAGATTGAAGGAATTAAAATATTCAAATTCTGAAAAATATGCATCAAAAAAAGATTTACTTAAAATTATGGCAAAATTACAAGGAGAAGTTGCAAAAGGATCAAAAGACATTGAAACATTTGGTGCAATAGCATGCACAGCAGAAGCAATAAAAATAAATCATGCAATCGATTTAATTGAGACTCAAGGAGTAATATCCGCCCATAAATATCTAAAATCAATAATTGAAGGAAATTCAAAAACCAAATCTGGAAAAAATCTTTCAATAGATATAAACATGAAATCTGCATACCTATTAATAAAAAATTTATATGATGAAAAAATCAATCATCCAAAAGAAAAAGAATTAGAAAAAATAGTAAAAAAAGAATTAGAGAACAATTCAAAAAGTAAAATAATAATATTCAATCAATACCGTGATTCTGCAAAAAGATTAGAAACAAGGCTAAACAAAATAAAGGGAATAAATCCAAAATTATTTGTTGGTCAAATGAAAAAAAGAGGCACAGGATTATCACAAAAAGAACAAATAGACATACTTAAGGATTTTAAAAATAATATCCATAATTGCCTTATTTCTACTTCCATTGGTGAAGAAGGATTAGACATACCAAAAGTTGAATCAGTTATATTCTATGAACCAATTCCTTCTGCAATAAGAAACATACAAAGAAGAGGAAGAACAGCAAGACATGCCAAGGGAAAAGTTATAGTTTTAATAACAAAGGATACAAGGGATGAGGCATATCATTGGACTGCACATCATAAAGAAAAAAGAATGTATGAAGCATTAAAAAAACTAAAAGACAATATAAATTTAGAAAATCAACAGAAACTAGGAAACTATTCAAAAAGAACTAATTTAAAAATATTTGCAGATTCAAGAGAACATGGCTCATCAATATTAAAAGAGCTTGACGAAATCGGATTAAATTTGACTGTTCAATCGCTTAATGTTGCAGATTTTATAGTTTCAAACAAAGTAGGAATAGAAAGAAAAACAAAACAAGATTTTGTCAATTCAATTATAGATAAAAGATTGATAATCCAGATAAAAGAACTAAAAAATAATTTTGAAAAACCATTAATAATTTTAGAAGGAGACGAAGATATATACTCAATTAGAAATATTCATCCAAATGCAATAAGGGGGATGTTGGCAACAATAACTATCGCTTATGGAATTCCAATAATTACTACAAAAGATTTCAAAGAAACTGCTGCAATAATAAAAACAATAGCAAAAAGAGAACAAAATTCTGAAAACAAAGAATTTGGAATAAGGTTAGAAAAAAAACCAATTACAACAAAAGAACAACAAGAATTTATAATAGAGTCGTTACCAGGAATAGGGCCATCTTTAGCAAAAGAATTATTAAAACAATTTAAAACAATTAAAAAAATAATGAATTCTTCAGAAGATAAATTAAAAGAGATAGATAAGCTAGGATCAAAAAAAGCAAAGAGTATCAAAGAAATTTTAGATAAAATTTACAAAAATTAAATCTTGGGAATTTTCACAATAACTTTATTTCCAGAACGTTTTGGACCAAGTACATTTTCTTCAGTTCCATTTTCAGAACCAACTATTTCATATTCTTCAAAATCAATACTAATTCCATTTTCATCAATAAGTTTAAATTTAATTTCTTTACTATCTACAGAAGGAAGAGGTAAGACCAAAACATAATTAAAAGGTTTTTTCTTTTCAACATTTCGACTATCTTTATTACAAGTAAAAATTTTAGGCATATCTGCCATCTTACCAATAACTTGATTGTCCTTCTCATCATTTGCCAATAGTTTCATTGGGAAATCGTCATGAATTTCACTATTTTCTCCATCTGGAAATCCCAAACTCTCTTCAATACTTCCAATAAAACAATTATCTTCTTCACATTCAATATCAACAATTAAAACATCTTCTGGTTTTGGATCTTCATTTGAAACATTCCCAGTAACCTTTAAAATAAATTGTTCCAAAACATATTCATCAAATAAACCATAAGTTTTTCCTCCAGAAACCCAATAATCTCTCATTATCCCTTCTTTTGTGGATCTTGAATATTCAAAATTTGTACAACCTTTCACACATTCAGAATTTTCAACTCCTGAAAACTTTGAACAAGTTTCAAGTTCAGAATCACAATTAGGTGCATCCCACCAAATATTTAAACCTTCTTCAGTATATTCTTCTGCAAAATCTCCAAATGCATGACCTGCTTCATGAGCCAAAACTAATTTTTCATCAGCCGTATTAATTGCAAGTACTTTTTGATAATAACTAGATCTCAACCAATCCGATAACCTCTGAGTTCCCTTCGTATCAGTCAAAACAATGAAATAATCATGGGGACAGATAGATGAAGCTCGAACAACTTTCCCAGTATCACAAAGTATATATCCTTCGTCCCATTCACATCCATAATTTGCAAAATTTTCTATTCTAAAAAAATTAAACCTATCTCTGTAACTATCATAGGGTTCAACATCCATCAATGCATTTGACCATTCATAAGTATCTTCTATAAATTTACTAACATCTGCATAATTAGCTCCAAGAAAAACTATATCTATCTTATTATCGGAACCTCCTTGACTGTCAACCACTACACATCCAGGCATAGGTTCAATTGGGGCCCTAACAAAACCTCCCTTGCTCCAAAACAAAAGAAAAAGAAATAAACATATTCCTATAATCAAAAATACAATTGGCCAAACAATGGGTTTCTTACCAAACATAAAAACCTTCAGACATTACAATATATAAATTTATTTATTAAAAGTTTCAATAACCTTGTATTGAGGACCATCTTTAGTTAATTTACTTTCAATTAAATGAAATTCAGATACTACAAATGATTTATTTTTTATTCTAAAATTATTAAAATAACCTAGAAAGTTTTCTTTCTTTTTTATTAACTTAATTCTTCCAAGAGTTAAATGTGCAGAAAAAATATTATCTTTTGAACAATCAATTAAAAATTCAGAATCAATAGTTTTCTGTAATTGTAGAAATTCTTCTTTAGGAAAAAGGTTTATCCAAATAATTTTCATATCTGTTTTATCTGGAAAATAATCAATTTTTCCCAAATTAAGTTCAAAGGAATTAAAAGAAATATTTTTTAATTTTTCTCTAATTTCTTCAAGTTTATTTTCATCACATTGTCCAAGAAATTTTAAAGTTAAATGTAAATTCTTTTTTGAAACCCATTTAACTTTTGCAAACTTTTTATCAAAATTACCTTGAATCTGGTAAAGTTCATCTTTTATTTCAGAAGGCAAATTTATTGCTATAAATAATCTCATTTTTCAAATAATTTATTATATTTTTTTTCACCAAATAACACCCAATAAAGAGTTAAAAGACCAATAATCGATAATATGAGAAGCAACCCATCATTCATTCTAACCAACCATTCCCAAATGCACTTCATCTTCTTCAAATTGATTTACTTTATCAATTGCCCTAAGAAAATCACCATGACGAATATCTTTTCTTTTATTCCTAATTGCAAAATATCCTGCTTCTGTACAAATTGCCCTTATTTCTGCTCCAGAAAGACCTTCCATTTTTTTATCCAATTCCTCATAAACTACTTTACTAAGTTTCATATTTTTTGAATGAATTTTAAAAATTTCTTCTCTTCCAAGTTTACAAGGAAGAGGAACTTCAATTAATCGATCTAATCTTCCGGGCCTTAAAATTGCTGGATCTAAAACATCAAAACGATTAGTTGCTGCAATAATTTTTACATCTCCAAGATTATCAAAACCATCTATTTCTGCCAACAATTGCATTAAAGTTCTTTGAACTTCTCTTTCACCAGAAGTACCAGACTCCATCCTTTCAGAAGCTATAGAATCAATTTCATCAATAAAAATTATAGATGGACTTCTCTCTTTTGCAAGCCTAAATATATCTTTTACTAATTTAGATCCATCTCCTATAAATTTTTGAACAAGTTCAGACCCAACAACTTCTATAAATGTAGAATTAGTACTAGCAGCAATCGCCTTAGCCAAGATAGTTTTTCCAGTTCCACTATATCCATAAAGCAATACTCCTTTTGGAGGTACCATCCCCATTTCTTTGAATAATTCAGGTTTCTTTAAGGGCAATTCGATAACTTCTTGTATTTCTCTTATTTGTTTATTAAGTCCACCTACCTGAGACCAAGACATAGAAGGTTTTTCAATTCTAACAAAATTTTCAACATCAAATCTTTTACTTTTTCCAATTTTAGCAAGAACTGTCAACGTTTTTTGTTCAACTAATGCAGTATCTCCAGATTTAATTTTTTCTTTCAAATTATTAGAAATTCCAACCAAGAATTTATTTCCATTAGATAATTTAACAATTGCTTTTTCTCCAATAATTTTAATAACATCACACAATAATAGGGGAGGTTGCCTAAATTTATCAATCTCCAATTTTAAATGAGAAATTGTATCTCTTAATCTCTTATTCTCTTCATAAACAGAACTATCAAATCCCCTCTTTTTCCTAGATAAATTCATTTAATAAAGAGAACATAAATCAATTTATAAATTTTTATCTTCTACTATAATAATATGAATGAGAAAAACTTACTAAGAATGGCATTATTCTGTGGATTGGTTGGAATTTTTTTAATTTTGTTTATTTCTGAAAGAATGGACTTATCTGCTTCAAATATTGGAGAGATTACACTTGATAAAATAAATGAAAAAGTGAAGATAAAAGGAGAAATTTATTCAATAATTAATACTCCAGGATTAGCAATAATTAAAATTAGAGATTTGACTGGAGAAATAACAATCATAGCATTTAAAGAGGAAAACCTAGAGTTAAAAAAAGGAAACATAATAGGAGTTCAAGGAAGAGTTATAGAATATAAAAATAAAATAGAAATCGAAGCAGAAATAATAAGTTTAATTTAAAAAAGATATTAAAAAATACCTAAAAATTTCTTATTTTCTGCTTTCTCTTTCAAACCTGATTCAATCAATAATTTTTGTTCAAGGGAATTCAAACTATCTTGTAATACTTCAATTGTTAAATCCATTTCTTTTACCATAACCTGATATTCATTCAACAAAGTATTATAATGTTGGACAGATTCTTCAAATTTTGTTTCTAATACAGCATATTCAGATTCACAAACTTTCATACTATTTTGTTCTTGAACATAAAGTTCTTTTAAATTTAAATAATCCACATAAGGATCTACTTCAACATCTGTTGAATTACCAACAGAAGCACCAAATAATGAAACTCCTCCTGCAATAATATAAGGCAATATTTTTTTATTCATTTTTCTAATTTCCTCCATAGTAGTACTCCCAAATAGTAGTGAAGAGTATATAAAGTTTACTATTTGGATGCATTGTTGCGTTGTCGGGACTTAGACTGAGTAAAAAAATTATTTCTTCTC